>ONQE01000182.1 GCA_900319925.1 uncultured Bacteroidales bacterium
CCGACACCGCGGCCGCCGGAGACGAGCACCTTGGCTTCGGTGATGTCGATTTTGCCCTTGTCAACCTTCACGTTCTCGACCATACGGACGAGGAACTTGCTCTTGTCGAACACAGGCTTGAAGGTGATGACATTGCCCTTGCGCTCGGGATCGCGCTGCATCTTCTGCATCACGCCGGGACGCACGGTGGACATCTGCGGACGGTGCTCCGTACACATGATGGTGGCCATCAAGTTGCCGCCGAAAGCCGGACGGGTCATCATCAGCTCACCCTCCTCGGAAATCTCCAAGCGGGTGCAGTCAGCGGTGAGGCCCGTGGTGAGGCGGGCAGCCAAACGCGGACCGAGGTCGCGACCGATAGTGGTGGCGCCGATCATCAGGATGCTGGGTTTGAACTTCTCCACCACCTGACAGATGGTCTGCGCATATTGTTCGGTAAGATAGTCTTTCAATTCGGGCTCGTCGATGCTGATAACTTCATCGGCACCATATTCGATGAGCATTTGGGCGTGTTTGGCGATGTTGTGTCCGGGCAGGACGGCCACCACTTTCTCATTCAGCACGCCGGCGAGCTCGTGAGCCTTGCCAAGCAGTTCCAACGCAACAGATTGGATGATACCGTCACGTTGTTCAGCGAATACAAATACGTTTTTATAATCGGTTTTTTCCATTTTTCTGTTGTTTTGGGATTAGATGATGAATTTCTCTTTCAGTTTGCTGATGATGATACCCACCGCTTCCTCGGCATCGACCTCATAGACCTGGCCGGGGGATTTCTGCGGTTTGGTGAAGGACTTCTTCACACGGGTCGGGGAGCCCTTGAGACCCAAACGGTTGGGATCCACATCGATCTTGTCGGCGGTCCAGATTTCCACCTCTTTATCGAAGGCCTCCATAATGCCCTTCACGCTCATATAGCGGGGCTGGTTGGCGGTGGCCAGGACGGTGAGCACGCACGGCGTGGGCACCTCGAGGATCTGGTAGCCCTCTTCGGTCTCTTTCTTCACGGTGCAAAGCCCGTTGGCGTATTTGAGATCCACGGTGTAGGAAACCTGCGGAAGGCCGAGATGTTCCGCCATTTCGGGAGCCACCTGGGCGGTGTCGCCGTCAATGGCCTGACGACCGGCGATGATCAGGTCGTAGTCGAGGGTCTTGATGGCACCGGCCAAAGCGTATGAGGTGGCCAGCGTGTCGGCACCCGCGAACTTACGGTCGGTGAGCAGGATGGCGCGGTCGGCACCCATGGCAAAAGCCTCGCGAAGGATGGCGTCGGCTTGCGGAGGGCCCATCGTGATGACGGTGACATTGGCACCGTACTGGTCCTTCAGACGGAGAGCCATCTCCAAACCACCCTTGTCATCGGGGTTCATGATGCTCGGCACACCGTCGCGGATCAACGTCCCGGTTTCGGGGTTGATCTTGATTTCGTTCGTGTTCGGAACTTGCTTGATACAAACTACAATGTTCATACTTACTTATTTAGTTTAATTTACTGACAAAATTACGCCGTATTAAAACAGGCTGCAAATATGCGAAATTTTAGGATATGAACGGCAGGGAAAATGGTGCGGTTCTTTCCGACGAGCGAGAACGCCTGCCTGCGCCCTCTATTTCACCCACACTTCGTCCACGAAAAGCCACGCCTGTTCGCCTGCGCTGAGATGCCACTCGGGAAGCTTGCCGTAGTTCTTGATGACAATCTTCACATAGCGGGCCTCAGCTTTGCCTCTGACCTCAATATCTTGGATATGAGCATTCTCGGTGCGCGACACATTCACTTTCGTGTCTCCGAAGGACTTGAAATTCTTGCCATCGTCGGAGACATACACTTCCATACCTGTCGGGAAGAAAATCCAAGCACGCTGATCTTCCAAGACGCCTGCCCCTACCCTGCTGATGGGTTTCTTCTCGCGAAGGTCGATGACAAGCTCGCAGTCCGTGGTGAAGCCTTGCCAGCCGCCGATACGGTAGTTGACCTTTCCGCGCTGGTTGTCCACCAATCCCGCATCGCCACCGGCATAGTATTGCGGATTGGGCTTCGTGACATACGTCAAATCCTTGTCGCGGGTGTAACGCACGTAATGCGCCTCCGCCACCTTGCTGGTACGTCCCTTGATGTCCACCGCCACGGCCTTGATGGTCACGTCCTTGTCCACGGCAATCGGGCCTGTGTAACGGATGCCGGTCTTGGGCGAAGGCTCGCGTCCGTCGGTGGTGTAGAAAATCTCGTATGAGTCCTCGCCGCCGACTGGCACAGCCTGCATCCGCACCGCGTCAGTGGGTCTTTCCGATTGCGACTTGACAGCCTCTTTCGACTTCCCGTCCACCATTTTTCTCGCACTCATATCCATCACTTTGGGAACCGAAATCGCAACACGGGTTTTGTCCTGGAAGGAGACTTTGTCGGTGGAGAATACCGGCACCGGCACGATGGCCATCTTCGGCTCTATGCGCGTCACGGGCATGTTGCCGTTACCTTTGCCCCAAGTCTCGCTCGGCTTGTCGCCCATAGTGAAGGCCAACTCGGCGCCGTTGGCCAGTTCCTCGTAGGTGATGTAGGAACGGTTCAGCGGTTTACCGTTAAGTTTCACAGACTGGATGTAGGGTTTGTCGCAATCCTTGCTGATAACCACCGATTTCCCGTTCTCAAGAGAGAGCTTCACCTTGTCGAACAACGGATAACCGATGACGTATTGGTTGTTGCCGGGGCAGACCGGATAGAAGCCCATGGCACTCAGGACATACCATGCCGACATCTGGCCGCAGTCCTCATTGCCGCACAGACCGTCCGGTTTGGAGGTGTAGAGCTCGGTGAGAATCCGCTTGACAAGTTCCTGGCATTTGTCGGGACGGCCCACGAAGTTGTAGAGATAGACGGCATGGTGGCTCGGCTCGTTGCCGTGGGCGTACTGCCCGATGACACCGGTGATGTCAGCCTGTGCGCGGCCCGCCATTTCAGAGGAAGAGTTGAAAAGGCGATCGAGGAAGAGCTCCATCTTGCGCTGTCCGCCCATCATATCAATGAAGGTGTTGAAATCGTGCGGCACATACGTCGTGTATTGCCAACAGTTGGCTTCGGTGTAGAAGTTGTTGACCTCGCGGGGGTTGAACGGGGTCATGAAGCCGCCGTTCATTCTGCCGCGCATGAAACCGCTGGGATCCATAATATTCTTGTAAGACTGCGCACGATGTATATATTCATCGTAAACCTTCTGGTTTCCAATGGCTTGTGCAAACATTGCGATGCACCAGTCATCGTAGGCATACTCCAACGTCTTGGAGACAGACTCGTTCTCCATATCGCCGGGCACGAAACCGTATTTCACATATTCGGGACGGCCGAGCTTGTTGAGATTGGCGGTGGCAATCATCGCCTCCAGCATCTCGTTGGCAGGGATGTCTTTGATGCCTTTCACGTAAGCATCCAACACCACCGGCACGGCGTGGTAGCCGCTCATGCACCAGTTCTCG
>ONQE01000221.1 GCA_900319925.1 uncultured Bacteroidales bacterium
CTGATAAACGAGAGATTGTCGCCGAAGAACGAGCCACCGACGACCACTGCCGTCATCAGTGCCACCGACGTGTCAGTCTGTGTCGCCACGCCAGCCGCGATGGGCGTCAGCGCCACGATGGTGCCTACGCTCGTGCCGATGCTCAGCGATATGAAACAGGCGGCTAGAAATAATCCTGCCAACAACATCTGCGACGGCAGAACGGCCAATGCCAGGTTCACCGTTGCGTCTATCGAACCCATCACTTTCGCCGAGTGCGCGAAGGCTCCCGCCAGGATGAAGATCCAGATCATCAGCATCATCTGCCCAGTACCGGCACCACGGCTGTAGATATCGATGCGTTTGCGCAACGGGATGCCGCCGCACACCATGACGGCATACATCGACGCCGCCATGAATGCCACCGTGATGGGAACCTTATAGAAGTCTCCTGCCACGATGCTCGTCACCAGATACATCACCACAAACACCCCGATGGGCGACAGTGCTAACAGTCCTTTCTTCATATTAGACTGCAAAACTACAAATAAAAGCGCAAAGAACCAAATTTTCGAACGGCGAATACAATAAATGGTTGTTTTTTATTGTTGAGTCGTATCTTTTTCGTACCTTTGCCGCATGGAAATCATCGAACAAAGCATTATCCCCAAGAGTCCTGCAAAGAAATGCGAGGATGGCATCGTCGTCACGCGCGACTATATCGCTGTCATCGACGGCTCCACGTCGAAGACCGACCGCCGCTTCAGCCTCTTCCGCTCCAACGGACGTTACTGCATGCAACTTGTCAGCCGCTACATCCGTCATGCCAAGGGCACCCTCACCTGTCGCCAGTTCTGCAATGGCGTCACCGCGGCTGTCTCACGCCACTATAGCCGTAGCGACATCCAGCGACTCGCCCTCCATCCCGAGGAACGCCTCACCGCTTCCGCCATCGTCTTTAGCCGTCTCAACCGCGAGATATGGATGATTGGCGACTGCCACTGTCTCGTTGGCGGACAATACTACGACAATCCCAAACCCTACGAACAGGAACTAGCCCAACAGCGTGCCGACATCATCAGCCGCAGCAATCTTCCCGCTGAACATTTCCTCCATCACGACACCTCCCGCGACGCCATCATTCCACACATGCTCGAAACCATGCAACAGCAAAACAAAACCTATGCCGTCATCGACGGATTTCCTATACCGCAACAGTGCGTGCGCGTCATCACCCTCGACTTCCAACCCTGGGAAATCGTACTTGCCTCCGATGGCTATCCCTTCCTCCTGCCCACACTCGCCGAATCCGAGCAACGCCTCGAGCAGCAGCGCCGCGACGACCCACTCAACATCGGAACCTTCAAGGCCACGAAAGCATTCCTCCCCGGTAACAACTCCTTTGACGACCGCACCTACATCCGCTTCCGCGTCTGACCCCATGTGACCTTGCCCGGCGAAGGTACAAAAAAACTAGCTCCGCACGACGTTACTTAAAGTAACTGTTAATACTCCCGGAGTAATTGGAAATACTCTTGGAGTAATTGGAAATACTTCCGGAGTATTTTTCAATAACCCTGCCTTATTTCCAAATAACCCAACCTGCCTTTATTAGGAAAGTGGTGGTACTATTTTTCTGGGCGTTTGTGGGGAAAGGGGAATGTCCGAAAAGTACCCAATAATGGGTATGAATGGAATAGTGGAGGAAAAAAGATAGGAAAAAACGTTGTTAAATGGGATTTTTTTCGTACCTTTGCGCGCAATTAAAAAAACAACAACGGATGAATAAGATAGAGGTGACAAAAGTGACGTGCCGGCGGGAGGTGAATGATTTCGTTCATCTGACCGACCGCATCTATCGCGATTGTCCGCAATATGTGCCTGACTTGCGTAGCGAAGTCCGCGCGATGATTGACCCGGAAAAGATAAAAGCGGAGCAGGGCGCATTACGTCTCCAGCCCTTTGTGGCCTATCAGGACGGAAAGCCTGTAGGTCGCATTGTGGGCATCATCAACCAGCGCGCCAACGAGAAGTGGCAGACGAAATGTGTGCGATTCTCGATGATAGAATTCATTGACGACTTGGACGTGTCGCGAGCCTTGATAGATGCCGTTTCCGAGTGGGGACGGTCGTATGGCATGACGCACATACAGGGTCCCTTGGGTATCACCGACTTCGACAAGGAGGGTATGTTGCTGGAGGATTTTGACATGCTAGGGTCGTCCAGCACCATTTATAACCCTGAGTACTATCCCCGCCACATGGAGGCTTTGGGGCTGGAGAAGGAGGTGGATTGGGTGCAGATTCGTATCAATGTGCCTGAGGAGATTCCCGCCAGATACCAGCGCGTAGCCCAGTACTGTCGAGAACAGATGGGGCTGAAGG
>ONQE01000059.1 GCA_900319925.1 uncultured Bacteroidales bacterium
GGAAGGGGGCACGCCCGCTCTCATAGTTACGGCCCAGATGGGCGGTCTCTATGGGGCAGTCGGCGAAGATGGTGTAGCCTCCCCAGTCCCAAATCTTCAGGGGATTGTCGCCGTTGGCGAAGGTGGCCTTCTTCAGTCCGGCGTAGCGGAAACACCATTCGCCGATGGAGTCGACGCTGGCGGGAATGGTAATCTCGGCGAGGCTGTAGCAGTTGTAGAAGGCAAAGCTCTTGATCTCGCGGATGCTGCTGGGGATGGTGATGCTTGTCAGCGAGTTGCAGTCGCGGAAGGCGTACTCGCCGATAGAAGTGACATTGTCACCGAGATGGAGTGTTGCTATTCCACTACATCCTGCGAAAGCTTGACTTTCAATTGATGTTGCAGAGTTATCAATAGTTAGTGATGTCAATCCAGTGCAAGCGAAGAAGGCTGAATTTCCAATTGCAGTGACAGAATTGGGAATCATCAATGCACCTTGGATTCCGGAACATTCGTGAAATGCTAGCGAACCGATAAATTGCACGGAATTTCCAATCGACAAGGCAGTTAAACTTCGGCATCCGTTGAAAGCACCCATACCTACGCTTTTAACGGAGTTTGGAATGATTAACATGCCCGTCAAATGATAGCATTCATAAAAAGCGTGTGGAGGAATAGCTTTTACGTTATTTCCAATTTGCAACGTTGAAAGATTGTTACAACCTTTCAACGCTCTCCAGTCGTTATTGCTTGGTCGAAAACCCATATATACACAACTGTCCGCATTGAAATAGAGAGTTGACAAAGCTGTGCAATTTTCGAATGCAAGATTTCCAATAGAATCCACTTCGCTTCCAATCGTCAGCGATGTTAATCCAGAACAATCCGAATAAGCTTTTGTGCCGACGGTGGTGATTTGGACAGGGATTGTGAGACTTCCCGTTAATCCCGTACACCCACTGAATGCAGATTCACCAATTGCGACAACTGAACTTGGTATGATAGTACTTTTACAACCTGTCACCAAAGTGTGCGTGCCCATATGGATTATGGCATTATATTGGTTCCCACTATTGTACTGATTACCACTTGAATACGTATTATTCCATTCATCCACGATAATGGTATCTAATGCTGCACAGTGATGAAAAGGGTTGGCACCTATCGTAGAAACAGAACTGGGAACAAAAACTGACCTCAGTGCATTACAGTACGCAAAGATACCTGAAGGAATTGTTTGGACATTGTTGCCAATGATCAACGTAGTGAGATGATTACAATTTTTGAACACCTCGTTGGCTGTCGTACAGTTGGTCGCATTAAATGCGACTGATGTCAGGTTAGTGCAATTTAAAAATGCAGAAGCACCTATTGTTGTCACTGACGCAGGGATGGTGACAAAATACAAACCACAATAGTTAAACGCATACTCCCCGATGCTCGTCACCGTCCCCGGTATCGTCACCCCCGTGAGGTTGGAGCAGTTGCGGAAGGCACTGTTGCCGATTGCCGTCACTGTGTACGTGGTGCCGTTGTAGGTCACCGTGCCCGGAATGTCCACCGTGCCGGAGTAGCTGTTGTAGGAACCCGTGGCGTAGGTGACCGCCACCGTGTTGGGCGAGGAGCCCGTGATGTCGTAATAGATGCCGTCGCTCACAAAGTTGTAGGCGCGGGCCGCCGGCAGCGCCGCCGCCAGCATCAAGAGCATCATAATGCCCAATCGATAAATCTTTCTCATAATATTTACTTTTTTGTATTTGTGATGAATCTTTCTTTTCTCTCTTCTCCGTAGAGACGCAAAATTTTGCGTCTCTACACGCCGTCTCCGCCTTTCAATCACAAACAAAAAAAAATCGTGAGCCTGTTTTGCGCTGCACGAAGGTCTGGACACCTATACCACAAACAATAAAGCTCACGATTTACATCGCAAGCGTACCGTTTCTCTTCTTGTGGTATTGCAGAAAATTGTCCAGATTCTCGTGCTGCTAAGAAAAGCGAAAACGCTTTATGTCAATATGTTAAAAAGTCTGTTTCTTTATTCTATATCTTTCGGGGTTTGGTGAAAAATTGGGGTTAATGTCGTTATTGTTCGTCCGTATCGGACAGCAAATGTTTTGCACAATCAATATACGCGATAGCCTTCTCTCTCAAGTCTATCACATCCTCTTGGTCACACAATACAAAATCATCGTAGTCACCGCTTTGCCTGCGTTCAAACAAGAGCAACAAATACTTTCCTGTTTCTTTGGGAATGATTCCTTTGGAGATATAATGAAGTGAAATCATAGTTTTCACTCCTGAATGGGTTTGGGCCGTGATGTCCTTTTTTAACAATAAGGCCATAGATATGTAGTAGCATGCATAATAAAGCCTGTTGACGGCACCGTTATAGTGTCCTTCATTATACATCAATTCGGCTTCCCGCAAGGTTTCGTCCGTGCGGTTAATCCTGTAGGCAATCAAAGCCTCTTTGCTCTCTTTATCCCATTTTTCGGTCATAACACAATGCCCTCCTTTATGACATTGACATAAAAAGGTGTGACAAACGGACGGTTTTCCCAATCCTTCTTTAAATAGATTTTCGGGCTGATGCTGATGCCAGTCTCTCCTTCAAGAAGGCACAGGGGACCGAAAAATTCTGCCTCGCGGTCAACAGACTTTTTGTCGCCGGAAAGTAGCACTAACAGGTCGATGTCGCTGTCGGGACGGGCATCGCCGCGCGCCTCGCTGCCGAACAAAATAATCTCGGCATCAGGCTCGACAGACAAGATAGCCTCCTTTGCCTTTTCTACTATTTTCTTCCTGGTCATTTTGTTTTTTTGTGCAAAAATACATTTTTTCTTCATTCTTTCCATAAAAGCGAAAACGCTTTATGTCAATATGTTAAAAAGTCTGTTTCTTTATTCTATATCTTTTGGGTTTGGTGAAAAATTGGTTTTCTATTTCGGGGGCGAAGATACGAAATATTTGGGTTGATTCCCGCAGAGATGCAAAATTTCGCGTCTCTACGGAAAACCAAAAAAGGGAGCCCTTTCCAGACTCCTGTAAATGCTATCTTTGCGGCATGTTTGTCGAGAAGAAACTGAACAAATCGGGTAGCACCTCTGTGCGCATCATGCAGAAAGTGCATGGGAGACGTAAGTGCGTCACGGTGTTATAAGCCCGCAGGCATTGGCAGGCCGTTAGGTCTGCCGGGCTCGGTAGGGAATGGCGACCGCGACGGGACACGCACGCCGGTAGGTGTGCGGGGAGGCTGACGGGCTGCGAATCCCTAATTTATTGTGAAAAACAAACTTGCGAAATGTGAGTGAAAATTTAAATTTGATTGACGAGGAGATGTTCGTGTTGTTTTGTGAGAAAAAAATGCTAATTTTGCGGCGTGTAATCTTGGCTCGAGTAAGGGGGGGCGCGGCGAGGCGCGGGTCCGTAATTTATCTAAGGATGCGAAAAAACATACTCTTCTTCATTTTGTTCCTGACCGCCGCGACGGTTTGGGGGCAGAGCTACACGATGCCCTCCAGCGGGAGCCAGACCATCACCGCCTGCTCCGGGGTGCTCTTGGACCCCGGCGGCACGGAGGATTACCCCAGCAGTTGTGAAAGCTACATCATCATCCAACCGTCGGTCCCTGGGTGCAAGGTCAAGCTGACGGGCACCTACAACACGGAGAGCAGCTATGACCAAATCCGCATCTATAACGGCACGACCACCGCCGGGACGCAGTTGGGCAACTTCTCGGGTACGGGCACCTGTAACGTCACCTCCACGTCGGGACCGTTGCTCGTCCGGTTCACTTCCGACTTTTCGGTGCAGAATGATGGTTTCCAGTTCAACATCAGCTGTGCCGGCGGATGTATGTGCGCCAGCCCGGACGTCACCGCGACCTCGAGCAGCCAGACGGTTTCGCTGTCGTGGGGGGCTAGCCAATACACGAACGGATACATCCTGGAATACGGGCCGCACGGATTCACGGTGGGGCAGGGGACGCAGGTCTATACCGGGAGCACGAGCTACACTGTCAACAACCTGAACAACGGTGCGGAGTACGACTTCTACGTGTGGTATGACTGCGGGAACGACCATCAGGTCACGGATGAGATCCCGACCATGGTGAGCGCCACGCCCTACAATATTCATATTATGACCGGCAGCAATGCCACGATTACGGGCTGCAATACCGTCATCTACGACAACGGAGGCCCGACAGGCAACTACTCCAACTACAGCAACAATGTGCTCCATATCCATCCGGCCACTTCCGGGTGCAAGGTGGTCCTCACCGGCACCTACAACACCGAAAACTCATACGACTACATCCGTGTCTATAATGGCAACTCGACAACAGGTACCCCGATTGCGGAATTTACGGGGTCGGGGAGCATCAATCCCCCGATTATCTCCACCGCCTCCACGGGCTACCTCACCGTGCAGTTCCATTCGGACGTCTCCACAACGAAAAGCGGTTTTGAGCTGACCGAATTCTGTATCTGCGAGATTGACACCACCTGTGTGGGCACTCCCTACCAGCTGCATGGCTTCGACACCACGTTCTCCACCTCGGGATTGCATATCCTCTCCCGCACGGATCAGGACGGGACGCCGATTGCGGTGGGGGTCCTTGTGCAGTCTAAGGTTTCCATCTCCATTTCGGGCGCGCAATACTTCTGCGGGGAGGACACCATCACCCTCACGGCGAGCAATGCCGTCTCTTACCTCTGGAGTACGGGTGCCACCACCCCGTCTATTGACGTTCAGGAACTCGGAACTTACCGCGTGACCGTCACCGACAATAGGGGATGCATCGGGACGGCCAGCCACAAGATTTCCCCTATCAGCGAGTTCATCACCGCCATCAACTTGCCGGAAATGTGTGCGGGCAATGACTATCCCATCACCGGCAGCTACGAAGCCGGCAGCGAGATTGAGATGTTCCACCTGCAGTCCACCCTGTCCATTGCGGACACGGCCTTCCTGCCCGACGGAGTTCCGTGCACTCCCTACGGGTGCTCCTATCGTTCCAACCTGACCTTCACCGACTACCATGATGGCGATGTGGTGGAGAGCGTCGACGACATCTACTATGTGAGAATCAAGCTGGAGCATTCCTACATTGGCGATCTCTACATCAATATCACCTGTCCGAACGGGCAGAAGGCGGACATCATGCGGTGGTCGGGCAACGGCTTCACGCAGTGCAGCAACCTCATCCCGCTTTCTTCCAGAGACTGGCAGCCCGGAAGCAATTCCGAGAGTGCCTATTTTGGGGTCGCATACGATTACGAGGCGGCCAATTCCTGTGACAGGAACGCTTCGGACAATGCCCCTGGAACGCCGTGGAACTACTGCTGGTCGAACAACACGACGCAGGGCTACACCTACGCCGCCAGCGCCGGTAGCCTGGTCTATCGGACCGCCAATGTCCATGGCGGCAAGGTGGACTCTTCCAACGTGGCGGCCGGCACCCAGTTCTACCATCCTGACGAGTCGTTCGAAAGCCTGATCGGTTGCCCGTTGAACGGCGCGTGGTATATCGAAGTGATGGACGGCTGGGGATCCGACAACGGCTATCTCTTCGGCTGGGAGCTGGCTCTGACGGATGAATATGCCACCAATGTCGGCTTCGATGTCGCTTCCATTGTCCCGGAAGCCCCTTGGACCACGACCACGTCGGACACGACGTTTATCATGTCTCCTCCGGCCAGTTTGGAGAATGACACGGTCGTCAACTGCATCTTGCATTTTTACGACTCGGACGGTTGCATCTTCGACAGCATCGTGCCGGTGCAGGTGTACGCGACGTACAACGAAGACACGACCGTGACCGTTTGCGATTCGTATGTTTGGCGGTCGGTGAATTACACGCAGTCGGGCGACTTTACGGTTCATAACCCCTCTCCGGTGGGCTGTGACAGCATCTTCTCGTTGCATCTGACGGTCAACAACAGTGCCGTCAACGACACGGTAGCCACGGAATGCGGGAGCTTCGAGTGGCACGGTGTCGAATATACGGCGACCCCTGCGATGGCCCCGACGTACAACTACCATACGGCGTGCGGTTGCGACAGTGTGGTGACGCTGCACCTGACCATCAACCAACCTACGGACACCACGATGAATGTCACGGTGTTCCAGAACGAGTTGCCCTACGTCCTGAACGGCGTTTCCTACACGACGGAGGGCGAATACACGCAGATGTTGACCAATGTGTCGGGTTGCGACAGCCTGTGCACGCTGAACCTGTCGGTCCTCTACAATGTGACCTCGGAGGTGGACAGCTCGGTCTGCGTCTATGCCCTGCCGCTGGTCTGGAACGGGCAGACGTTCACGGGCGCGGGGGTGAAGACGGCCACGTTGGTGTCGGCCGTCGGGGTGGACAGCGTGGTGACCATGAACCTCCATGTGTACGAGCCCCTGCATCCGCACATCAGCGGTCCGGCGACCTCCTGTGACGGCTCCACCGAGGAGCTGATGTCGGATGCTGCCGCCACCTACCTCTGGAGCACGGGCGCGACCACGCAGTCTGTCCAGGTGACGGCAAGCGGCACCTACACGGTCACGGTGACGGACGAGCACGGATGCCATTTCGACACGGCGTTCAGCATCACCTTCTATGCGCCGGACTATCTGGAAATCGACACCACGGCGTGCGACCACTTCATCTGGGATGATGTCGAGTATGCGGCCTCGGGAGAGTACGAGCTGCAGTACACGAACGCGCACGGCTGCGACAGTGTGGTGCTGTTGAAGCTGCAGTTTGGGACGACGACGGAGGAGAGCTATGAGGACGTCGTTTGCGAAGGCGACGGCTACCACAAGTACGGATTCAACATTTCCGCTTTGGAAACGATAGGGGAGGACACGCTGCGGCGGACGCTGAACCTGCATTCCGTTTTGGGCTGCGACAGCGTGCTGCACATCACCCTGTCGGTGGTGGACACGGCCATGCGTCTCCTGTCGCTCACGCCGGACTTCTGCGAGGAGATGTCCGCGGAGCTGTTGGTGGAGTCCGCCATGCCGAACTTCCTGTGGAGCACGGGTGAGCAGACGCCCAACATCACGGTGACGCACTCGGGACTCTATTCGGTGACGGCCTCGCAGGAGCATTGCGAGCGGACGGAGCACCTCGTGATAGAAGCGTGCGAGTTCCCGCTTATCCTTCCCAATGCGATAACCCCCTCCAATGTGGACGGTCTCAACGACTATTTCGCCTTCCCCGAGGATGCCTTGCAGGGGATCAGCCTCTTTGAGGTCAGCATTTTCGACCGATGGGGCGAGATGGTGTTCTACAGCCGGGACAAGCATTTCCGCTGGAACGGCGAAGTGGGCGGGAGGATTCCTGTCGGCACGGTGTTCACCTATCTGATTCGCTATACGGACGTCAGTGGCAGGCCTTTCGAGCTGAGGGGCACGCTGACGGTGTTGTGACAGCGTGATTCCGGTCGGGAGAAATATCCCCAAAAATGGGGATGCTGCGTTTTGTTCAAAATTGCACTTTTGCAGTGTGAAATTTTACGGCAATGAGCAATGTGGAAAGTAAGGACAATGTGTTGACGCTCGCCGATGTGAAGACGGGCGAATATGGTGTGATCGTGCGCATTACGGGCCACGGGAGCTTCCGTCATCGGCTCATGGAGATGGGTTTTGTGCGTGGCGAGAAGGTGAAGGTCATCCGCAACGCCCCGCTGCGCGACCCCATCGAGTACGAGATCATGGGCGGCCACGTGTCGCTGCGGCGCATTGAGGCGCGGCGTGTGGAGGTGGTGCCCGTGACCGAGGAGGTGGCCAACAACTACCTGTTCCACGGCACCGTCACCGAGGACACGGAACGCATCCTCGGCAAGGCGGGCAAGCAGATCAACGTCGCCTTGGTGGGCAACCCCAACTGCGGCAAGACCTCCTTCTTCAACCACGCCACCGGCATGCGTGAGAAGGTCGGCAACTATAGCGGCGTCACGGTCGATTCCAAAGTCGGCTACTTTAAATATAAGGACTACACCATCGCCCTCGCCGATCTGCCCGGCACCTATTCGCTCACCGAGTACACCCCGGAGGAGCTCTACGTGCGGCAGTACATCATGGAGCAGCATCCCGACATCGTGCTCAACATTGCCGACGCCTCCAACCTCGAGCGCAACCTCTTCCTCACCACCCAGCTCATCGACATGAACGTGCCGATGGTGATGGCCCTCAATATGTATGACGAGCTCGAAAAGAACGGCGACAAGTTAGACATTGCCACGCTCAGCGAGCTGTTCGGCTTCCCCATTGTGCCGACCGTCTCTTCGCGCGGCACCGGCATCGAGGAGGTGATGGCCCGGATTGTGGACGTCTATGAGAATTTGGAGGAGCACACCAAGCATGTCCATATCAACTATGGGGTCGATTTGGAGAGAGCCATCGACATCATCAAGGAGGATATGCGGGTGCATCTGGACCTTTCGGGTGCCTATTCCACCCGCTACTTGGCCATCGAGATGCTTGCCGGCGACAAGGTGATTACCGAGCTGGTGGGCAAGTTCGACGACGACGGCAGTGTCGCCAAGGTGGCCGCCGAGCAGCGGGCAATCATCGAGAAACGCTACAACGAGGATGCCGCCACCATCGTCTCCGGCGCGAAGTACGGTTTCGTGCGCGGGGCGCTGCTCGAGACCTTCAAGCAGGGTAAGGACCGCAGCAAGCAGCCCGCCTATTCTGTCGATAAGATATTGACCAACCGGTGGTTGGGATTCCCGATTCTGATTTTCTTCCTGTGGTTCATGTTCCAGATGACCTTCACGTTGGGGGCGTATCCCCAGGCGTGGTTGGAGTCGTTCTTCGGATGGCTCGGCGAGGTCACCACCCGAGTGTTGCCCGACGGCATCGTCAAGGACCTGTTGGTGGACGGCATCATCGCGGGTGTGGGCGGGGTCTGCTCATTCCTGCCCAACATCTTGATACTCTTCTTCTTCATCTCCGTGCTGGAGGATACCGGCTATATGGCCCGTGCCGCTTTCATCATGGACAAGCTGATGCACCGGATGGGGTTGCACGGCAAGTCGTTCATCCCTTACATCATCGGGTTCGGCTGCAGTGTGCCGGCCATCATGGCCACGCGCACGTTGGAGAACCGCAAGGACCGCATCCTGACCATCATCACGGTGCCGTTCATGTCGTGTTCGGCGCGCTTGCCGGTCTATCTGTTGCTGATTTCCGCTTTCTTCACGAAGCATCAGGGGTTGATTCTCACCTCCATCTATCTGCTCGGCATCGTGATGGCTGTCGTCACCTCGCTGATTGTCAAGAAGGCGGCTTTCAAGCACGAGCGCGACCAGTTCGTGATGGAGTTGCCGCCCTACCGCATCCCGACTTTCCGCAATGCGGTGATCCACATGTGGGACAAGAGCGTGCAGTATCTGAAGAAGATGGGCACGGTGATTCTCGTGGCCACCGTGATTATCTGGGCGTTGGAGTACTTCCCGCAGCACAGTCCGGCCATCGACGCCTACACTGCGCAGATCGAGCAGGTGGAGGCCGACGGTACGTTGGACGAGGGTGTCAAGGCGGAGCGGGTGGCGCAGTTGGAGCTCGACCGTTCGGCGTGCCAGATCGAGAACTCCTACATCGGGCGTTTCGGCAAGTTCGTGGCGCCGGTGTTCCGTCCGTTGGGCTTCGACTGGCAGATGGGCGTTTCGCTGATCACGGGCTTCG
The DNA here is from genome assembly GCA_900319925.1 of uncultured Bacteroidales bacterium. Taxonomy (GTDB): domain Bacteria; phylum Bacteroidota; class Bacteroidia; order Bacteroidales; family WCHB1-69; genus F23-D06. Next base: position 9,667 of record ONQE01000059.1, read on the forward strand.
CCGCCAAGGAGATTGTGGTCTCCTCGATGGGCGTGCTCTACCACAGCGACGCGGAGGCGGACGAAAACTCGTCGGCGTTGCAGAAGAGCCTGCAGACGCACACGTGGTCGTCAGGACCCGACATCGGGAAGCCGGTGTTCACGCCGTGGGTGGCCTTCGGGTATATGGTCTTCATCCTGCTCTATTTCCCGTGCGTGGCTGCGCTGACGGCTGTCAAGCGGGAGTCGAACGGCAAATGGATGCTCTTCACCGCGGTCTATACCACCACTGTGGCATGGCTCGCCGCCTTCCTCGTGCGGCTGATTTCCATGGCGGTGTAAAAATACAGGGGGATCCCCACGCCATTAGCATAATTGGTCTGGGAACGGGCAGAAAAGTTTTTATGCCTGTTCCCTTTTTTTTTATCATCAGGGAAAAAAAATACGTACTTGATGGAATGTTGAAAAAAAAAGTATATTTGCAGGTTAATTGTATAGAAAGGCATCGAATAGATTGTGATATGTAACTTCTTGAATAAGAGGAAAATGTGTGGTTTGAACTGCATAAAAGCTGTCGCGATTTGCGGCGGAAGTGTGACATTTTTCTCCAAAAGAATGTAGAAAAGAGGGTAGGGAAATGCGAAATTCTGAGTACAAGAAGAACAGAAGAGTAATAAAGGTTGACAATAAGTAATGTATAAAATATTAAGTATGAAAAAGATTTTGACACTTTTTGTGATGGCCCTGGCGAGTTGGGGCATCCTTTCGGCGCAAAACGGTCCTGAGGTCACGGTTGGCCCCAAGATCAACTACCAAGCGGTGGTTCGCCACCATGACGCCGTGAACAACATGGACACCCTGTTCCATGACCAGACTGTCGATGTCGCCATCTCCATTAATGTGGCTGGGGTCCCTGTCTATCAGGAATACCACAATGGCGTGACCACCACCGAGAACGGACTGGTCACCATCCCCATCGGCATGGGCGAAGACCAAATGAACTCCATTTTGGATGTGGATTGGTCTGAAGGAGCTGACATCGTCGCCACTTTCGATTTGGGAATCGACGGCGAGAATCCTATTGTGGTCACAACGCCGGTGCAGGCGATGCCCTACGCCATCCAGGCCAGCATCGGACCCCTCACCACCGAGATGATCGCCGAATACTCCCAGAACGTGATTGACGATGCGGGAATGACCCAGATTCTCGATGCCATCCGGAACAACCCCAGCGGACTGAAGGACGGTCTCAAACAATGGGTTATCCAATATATGAAAGATCATCCGGAGATCGCCAAGGAGATTGTGAGAGAGTATCTCGCCCATTTCGACGCCCAAAATGTCCAGGAGGCTCACGATGCCTTGGACAACAACGTCCAGCGTCCTCAGCTCAAGGCCCTCCTCAAGCAGATCCTCAAAAACAACCGGTCGTTTGCCAAGGAAATGGCGCTTTGGTTTATCGAAACAGCTACCGCTAACGATATCGACAGGACTTACCAAACCCTTATGGATATTCCCACCTCTGCCAAGCAGGCTGCATGGGATCACGTGATCAACTATGTGACCAATCCGGCCAACCGCGTCGTGATTTACGACCTTGGCATCTATTTCGTCCAGAACATCTCTGCTGAGGAAGTCGGCGCTGCCTATAACACCCTCAGGGCCACCAACCCGTCGGTGAAGAACGCTTTCCGTGACAAACTCAACGAATACATTGATCTGTACCTCCAGAATCATCCGGGGGTCGCAAATGTGAATGAGGAAGGTGTGGAGAATGCGGTTAACAACTATCTCCAAGAGCATCCCTACATTCAGATTCCCGATAACTGCAGCGATATCAATATTTGCGACATGAAGGATATGTATGAACAAATTGTTGAACCGTAATCCGAACGGGTCATTTCCATCAATTGAATAAAAAAATAAGAGATATGAAAAAGACATTGTTTATTTTAGCAATTGTGCTGTGCGGCAGCAGTTTGCTGTTCGCCCAGCAGAAGCCGATGAGAGGGCTCGTGAGCGGCGCTACAAGCGGTCTTATCGATGTTTCCCTCGGCATGCCCGTTGCAGGTGTCGCTTCTTCCACAGGCTACACCGTCACCTCCGGAATGCCTTTCTCCCACCTCAAGAAAGTGAAGTATTCCGAACAGGTCACGGTAGGCCAGCCCTACATCGACGACTATTTCAACTTCAATCCCGTAACTGTGGATGACGTTGATGCCACCAACAACCCCCATCGTAAGTATGTCCTGAATGCCCCTACCAAGAACTATGACGTGTTGGCAGTCCTCACCCTCCTGACGACCGACTGCGGTCCCGGAGTGACGGTCGACTATCCCGGCGGCAACTCCTACCAGACCGTTTTCTTGCAAGGACTTTGCTGGACGAAGTCGAACTTGAAAGAGGAAGTCGCGGGCTCCCGTGTTTACGGCGACAAGACGGATGCGGATTTCATCGACAAATACGGTCGCCTCTACACGTGGTACCAAGCGGTGAACGTGGCTGGAGACGGCAGCGAGATGCCGACGCCTGATGCGAACGGCTACGTGCAGGGCATCTGCCCCAATGGCTGGCATATCCCCACCGGCGAAGAGATGGCTGTTCTGCGCAGCATCCCGGCTCCCGTCCTCAACGCCACCACCGATTGGCTTGGTGATCAAGCCGCTCTAAACACCAACGCTACGGGCTTCACCGCCTATCCCGCCGGTTTCTACAACGCCGCCCTCAACCATTATGAGAGCCTCGGCACTCAGACCGACTGGTGGAGCAGCGTCTATACCTCCAACGCCAACATCACGACCGTCGGCGCCTTCGCCAGCGTGAGCCGCAGATACGGCTGAAACTCCGCGTTGCCCGAGAACGTCCCGACCGAGGCGAATGCGTTGGCGCCGGCCTGCAGGTGGGCAGAGGCCTCTTCAGGCGTGCTGACAGTGAGGGTGGTG
>ONQE01000175.1 GCA_900319925.1 uncultured Bacteroidales bacterium
TCATGGCGACTTTCTTCACCGCGTCGAAGGTGACGTTCTTGTCGAAAATCATGGCGAGGTCGCGGCGCACGGCGGGGAACTTCGACAGCGGCTCGAAATGCACTTCCTTGGACTTGGCCAGGCATTGCATCATCAGCGTCCAATTTAAGGTGGCGTAAAACACGTCCTTTTTCAGGTCGAAGTGCTTCAAGGTCTTCTTGCTGAGTTTGCCAAGGGTGACAATCTCCTTACCATCAACGCAATAAGTGGTCGCGTAGTCGAAATGCGGCAGGTCGGCTTCCTTGGCTTCCAAGGCATTGAAATCGAACTTGAAATGGTTGAGCACGCCCATGACGTATTCTTTCAGGTCGAAGTAATCGATGGCCTTGGCTGGGGCGTTCCACAACTCGGCTTGCTTGTTGCCGGTAAGGAAGAGGTCGAGGCAGGTGTGCTCGGTGTAGGGTTTCAACGGCTGTTTTTCGTCGCCAACTTTCGTTCCGTCAAAGAAATAGACATTGCCGAACTCGAAAAACTTCATGTCGCTGACCTTGCGGTTTTGGTTGAAGGCGATACTCTCCAAGCCACCCCACATCAGGGTTTGGCGCATCACATTGAGGTCGCTGCTCAAGGGATTGAGAATTTTTACGTTCTTTTCCGACTCAAAGGCGGGGAAAGCCTCGCTGTAGGCGGCCTTGGTGAGCGAGTTGTTCATAATCTCGTAGAAGCCGTTGGCGACGAGCATGTCGCTGATTTTCTGCTGCATCTTGTCGGCATCGGGTTTGGCGGCGCGACTGATGGAAGCATGAACACGGCTCGGGATTTCAATGTTGTCGTAGCCGTAGATGCGCAGGATTTCCTCGACCACATCGGCGGGACGGGTCACATCGACCTTGCTGGTGTGAACATCCACCACAACGTGTTTGTCGTCTTGTTCAACAACTTGACATTCAAGGCTTTTCAGTATATTGACGGCCTGGGTTGGGTCGATGACCTTGCCAGCCAGTTTGTTCAAATAGTCAAATTTCAAATCCACGCGGGCAGGGGCGAAGTCGCCGTTTTTCACGTCCTTGATTTCGGAAGAAATCGTTCCGCCGGCCAACTCCTTTATTAATAAGGCGGCGCGTTTCAAAGCGTAAAGGGTGATGTTCGGGTCGGCACCGCGCTCGTAGCGGAACGAAGCGTCGGTTTGCAGACCGTGGAACTTGGCCGTCTTGCGGATGCTGGTGGGGTTGAAGTAGGCACTTTCGAGGAATATGTTGGTCGTTTCCATGGTCACGCCCGATTTCTGTCCGCCAAACACGCCGCCGATGCACATAGGTTCTTCGGCGTTGCAAATCATCAGGTTACGGCTGTTGAGCTTGCGCTCCACGCCGTCCAAGGTGACGAAAGGCGTGCCTTCGGGCAGGCATTTCACCACCACCTTCTTGCCCGTGACTTTGTCGGCATCGAAGGCATGAAGCGGCTGCCCGACTTCCATCAGCACGAAGTTGGTAATATCCACGATGTTGTTGATGCTGCGGATGCCCACGGCGGCAAGACGATTCTTGAGCCAAGCTGGCGACTCGCCGACTTTCACGCCGCTGATGGTCACGCCCGAATAGCGCGGGCAGGCCTGCGTGTCTTCAACAATGACCTCAATGTCGTTGTCGTGATTTTCCACCTTGAAGTCGTCCACCGAGGGGCGGATGAGGTGGTATTTCGTGGTGTTCTCGCGCTGGTTGAGGGCGGCCACGAGGTCGCGGGCCGAGCCGATGTGCGAGGTGGCGTCGCTGCGGTTGGCGGTAAGGCCGATTTCAATGGTATAATCCTCTTCAACAGGGAAATAGAACGAGGCGGGCTTACCTACTTCGTAGTCATCGGGCAGTACCATAATGCCATCGTGACTTGAGCCCAGCTGCAGTTCGTCCTCAGCGCAGAGCATTCCTTCGCTGACGGCACCGCGCAGCTTCCCTTTCTTGATTTCGTGAAACTCTGTGTCGGAGGTCCATATCTTGGTGCCGATCTGTGCACAGACAACTTTCTGGCCGGCAGCTACATTGGGAGCGCCACATACAATATGCAACGGCTCTGCAGCTCCAACATCTACCGTTGTGAGATGCAGATGGTCCGAGTCGGGATGCGGCTCGCAGGTCAGAACCTGTGCTATCACCACGTGCTCAAGTCCGCCCTTGATTGTCTCCACCTTGTCGACACCCTCAATCTCAAGTCCCGAGAATGTCAGCAAATCGTCAAGCTCGTGGGGCGTCAGCGTGGTGTCAACATAGTCTTTAAGCCAATTGTATGATATTTTCATTATGTGTATATGTTTTATTATTCTTTAAATCTGTTTGTCAATTCTCTTTACCGCCCTTGCACGGTAGCAGGACGAAAGGTTCTGGTTGAAATAGCATTTGATGCCGTCGGGACCGCAAGCATAAGTGTGCGATTCCGAGCAAGGAGTGCCGGTCCAATAGAAAGTATGGTTTGTAAGTATTGTATTATAGCCCTTGCGTTCCAGGGTGCTGTTGACGAGGTTCTTGTATTTCCTGATGGTTGTCATCTCCTCCTTAGTGGGCAGATGCCAGCCACCTCCGTCAAACTGCTCGGCCCAGATGAAGGCGGAGTCGGCATTGATATTGACAGCCCCAGCAGGCTAAATGTCAGCAATATCCATTTGTTCATAGCCAATAGTGTCAATAGTTGTTGTATCAATCACGGTTTCAGTCTCCACCTCATTCACTTTCTCGTACAGGATGTATAATCGTGTCGGGATGTCAGTCTTCTTGAATCCCATATCGGTTGGCAGATCGGCTGCACGGCTGTACATCGTAAGAAAGTGCTCGTGGTCGGGAGTGGTGTCGAACAGAATCTTCTTGTAGCGGTAGAAATATTCTGCCACCTCGGGCGATTCCATCACCTCATTGCTAACCATTAGGGTTTCTCCGTTCTCCAGATAGGGCAGTATCAGACGCATATCCGACAGCAGGTCTTGGTTGGAGTTGATTTTGTGGATGCTGCTCAGGTTCAGCAGCAGACCCGAGCCGAATATCAGTATTGCAAGCCCTGTCAGTACCCGTTCGGCAGTCTTGTTCATTCGCTCCAGCCAGTCTTCAAGCAGGTCGTAGAGCAGGCAGGCCATTGCTATTGCGAAGAAAGGCAAAGTCGGCACGATGTAGAACTCCTGCTGCTTCAGGCCCAGCATAATGGGAATGATGCCCGACAGACCCAGTGCGAAGAAGAACCATCCCAGTTTGGCGCGTTCAATCTGCAGAGCGGTAAGCTTGTCGCGGTTGCGCCAGAAGAATAGGAAACGGTAGAACGGTCGGTTTTTGATGCGGATGACGCAAAGCACTGCCGTAATAATCAGCGGTATAATGCTTTGGATTATCAGGACATAGATGATGTAGAAACGGGACGCCACAGTTTGCACGTGAAGCATTCCGCCAATCATCTGGCCGTGCAAATAGTTGTACAGGTGGTGATAGATGTCGGGCGAAACAATGACAGCGATAAAGACCGTTGCCATCCAGATGATGAGTATCACGCCAGTGGTGAAGACAGGAAACAGTATACGTTCGCGGCGCACTATCAGCCAGTAGAGGAACGGGAAAAAGATGGGGAACAATCCGGCAAAACCCTTCACCATAAAGGCCAGTTCCATCATCAGGGCTGCCAGAACAATCCACGCTGTTCGGCTTAGCCTGTAGGGGCCTGTGGGCTTGCCTAATGCCAGTCGCGAATGCGCTATGAATGATGCATTTCCGGCTTTCAGCAGGAACACCACCGAGAGCAGGACGAACATAGTCATCGTGCTCTCCAGCAGGTTGTTGGTGGCCGACCACGAAACGATGGGGATGGTTATCCAGTACATCAGCGGCAGCCATCCGGTCTTGCGGTTGTGTCCTGTCAGGGACCATATCCATATCATCAGTGCCGCAATGATGAAGTAGGTGAGCACCGAATAGACCTTCTCGGCCATAAACGAGTTGTTGCCGAAAAGCTGGAACCACTTGCTTTCGAGCCAGTAGCCCAACGGCAGATAGTTGTGCCGGTCGGGGTTGCCGGGAGCGCCCATCGAGGGCAGCCAGAACTCCTCAAAACCCTCGGCCATTCGCTGCGAAACGACAGCGTTGTCCATACCTACTCGCGAGAGTCCCTCGGAGAGGAAATTGCCCGAGATGAAGAGCAGAAAAGCTCCGATAACGATGAAGTACAAAGAGGTCTGTCGTTTCATTTCTTAGAGGGTTTAAGGGTTAAAAGGTTTTAGGGTTTAAGTGTTTTAGAGTTTTAGGGGTGAAGGGTTGTCATTCGAGCAACCGCTGGCGGTTCTCTCGGTCCTTCAATCCCTTTCAGCCAATCTTGAACGAATCCTTGAGGGTGCAGGAACGGTTGAACACCAGGTGGTCGCTACTGCCGTCGGGGTCGGTGCAGAAGTAGCCCAGACGTTCAAACTGGAAGCGGTGGGGAGCATCCACGCCGTTTTCCTTGTTGGGAGTCTTAACGTCGTCCACAATGGCCGGTTCAATCTTGCAGTTGTTGAGGACCTGCAGGCTGTCGGGGTTGAGGTTGTCGAGGAAGGTGCCGCCTTCGGGCACTTCGTCGGGAGCTTCGGCAGCAAAGAGGCGGTCGAACATTCTCACCTCGGCATCAACGGCGTGACGGGCACTGACCCAGTGGATGGTGCCTTTCACCTTGCGTCCGTCGGGGGCGTCGCCGCCACGGGTGGCGGGGTCGTAGGTGCAGTGGATGCAGGTAATGTTGCCCTCGGCGTCCTTCTCAACGCTTGTGCAGGTTACGAAGTAGGCATAGCGCAGACGCACCTCGGTGCCCGGCGAGAGGCGGAAATACTTCTTGGGAGGATTCTCCATAAAGTCGTCGCGCTCTATGTATAGTTCGCCGCAGAAGGGCACCTGACGCTTGCCGTCGGCCTCGTTCTCGGGGTTGTTGACGGCGGTGAGCAGCTCTTCCTGGCCGGCGGGATAGTTGTCGATGACCAACTTGACGGGATTCAACACAGCCATACGGCGCTGAGCCACCTTGTTGAGGTGCTCGCGGAGTGAGAATTCCAGAAGCGAGTAGCTGATGATGTTGTCGCGTTTGGCCACACCTATGCGGTCGCAGAAGCTGCGGATGCTCTCGGGGGTGTAGCCCCTGCGACGGAAGCCGCAGATGGTCGGCATTCGCGGGTCGTCCCATCCGCTGACATAGTGCTCCTTCACAAGCTGCAGTAGCTTGCGCTTGCTCATCACGGTGTAGTCGATGTTCAGGCGCGCAAACTCATACTGGTGGCTCGGGAAGATGCCCAGCTGCTGGATGAACCAGTCGTAGAGCGGACGATGGATGTCGAATTCCAGCGTGCAGATTGAGTGCGTGATGCCCTCAATAGAGTCGCTCTGGCCGTGTGCATAGTCATACATCGGGTATATGCACCACTTGTCGCCCGTGCGGTGATGGTGGGCGTGAAGGATGCGGTACATTATGGGGTCGCGGAACATCATATTGGGATGTGCCATATCGATTTTGGCTCTCAGTACGCGGCTGCCGTCTTCAAACTCGCCGGCGCGCATACGGCGGAAGAGGTCAAGGTTCTCCTCTACCGAGCGGTTGCGCCAAGGGCTGTCCTTGCCCGGCGACGTCACCGTGCCGCGGTTGGCGCGTATTTCCTCAAGGGTCTGGTCGTCAACGTAGGCAAGCCCCTTGCTTATAAGCAGTTCGGCCCACTGGTAGAGCTGTTCGAAATAGTCGGAGGCATAGTGTACACCGGCCCATTCGAATCCGAGCCAGCGGATGTCGTTTTGAATCGAGTCTACATATTCGGTGTCTTCCTTGACGGGGTTGGTGTCGTCAAAACGCAGGTTGGTCTTGCCGCCATACTTCTTTGCAAGACCGAAGTTGAGGCATATTGATTTGGCGTGTCCAATGTGGAGATAGCCGTTGGGCTCCGGCGGGAAACGCGTCAAAATAGACTTGTAGCTGCCGTCATTCAATCCCTTTTCGATGATTTCCTCGAGGAAATTCAGTTGTTTTTCGTCTTTTTCTTCCATTTATACATTATATCAACGACAGATGCCAATGGTTTAGCATCCTGATTTATAAAAAAATAATAAAGGCGCAACATAGTTTACGCGAATACAAAGATACGAAACTTTTCGTAATCGGCAAAAGATTTTTTCATTGAAATATAGAGTTCGCCTCTCCTCCACCCTGCACCGTCCGCGCAAACGGGCCATACCAACTCCGTCATATGTACAATATATGTACAATACTTGTACAATATATGTACGATTATAAACGTACAAATA
>ONQE01000019.1 GCA_900319925.1 uncultured Bacteroidales bacterium
GAGGCTGCTCAACATGGAGGTGATGTTCAGCATCATCGACAACCTTTTCAGGGGCATCAACTTCCTGATTTGGTTGGTGGGTATCGGCACCTTGTTGGCAGGCGCCATCGGGGTGAGCAACATCATGTTGGTGGTCGTGCGCGAGCGGACCGTGGAGATCGGCATCCGCCGGGCCATCGGGGCGACCCCGCGCGACATCCTCACGCAGATCATCCTGGAGGGCATCGTCCTCACTACCGTCGCAGGCATGTCCGGCATCGTCTTCTCGGTGCTGCTGCTCAATCTCTTCGAGGTCATCACCAAGCACCAGGCCGTATTCCAGATCCAGTTCAGCACGGCTGTCGCGGCTCTGCTCCTGCTGATGCTCCTCGGCCTCCTCGCGGGCATCGCCCCCGCCTACCGCGCCATGCACATCAAGCCCGTGGATGCCATGCGGGATGAGTGATCAACCCCACACAAGCCGAAGGCGCAGTGTGGGGCTTGACAAGGCAGAGAGGCTCGGACTGCGCAGACAACGATAACGAATAACGAAAAAACCAAACATACAATGAAAAAGAAACTGAAATACGTCATCGGGCTGCTGATCGCCCTGATCTTCATCGGAACCTTCGTGTTCCTCTTCAAGAAGTCGAGACCCGAGAAGGAGGTCTTCAACGAGTACGAGGTCGCGTACATGGACATCAGTCGGAAGACGCTGATCACCGGACAGATAGGGCCGCGCAACGAGGTCGCCGTGAAGCCGCAGATCAACGGCATCATCGCCGAGCTGTACAAGGAGGCCGGTCAGGAGGTGAAGGAGAACGAGGTCATCGCCAAGCTGAAGGTCATCCCCGACATGAACTCGCTGAGTGCCGCGCAGAGCCGTGTGCGCTTGGCCGACATCAACTACAACCAGGCCAAGGCCAACTACGACCGCGAGAAGGCCCTGTACGACAAGAAGTTGGTCAGCAACGAGGAGTTCGAGAAGATGACGCAGGCGTTGCAGCAGGCCCGCGAGGAGAAGTCGGCGGCGCAGGATGCACTGGAGATCATCCGCGACGGTGTCTCCTCCAGCAACGCCACGTCCAGCTCCACGCTTATCCGCTCCACCATCTCGGGCTTGATCCTCGACATTCCCGTCAAGGTGGGTAACTCCGTCATCCAGGCCAACACCTTGAACGACGGCACCACGGTGGCCACCGTCGCCGACATGAACGACCTGATCTTCAAAGGGAACGTCGATGAGACGGAGGTCGGCACGTTGCGCGAGGGCACCCCGTTGAAGATCACCATCGGGGCGTTGCAGGACTACAGCTTCGACGCCGTGTTAGAGTACATCTCCCCGAAGGCCGTGCAGAACAACGGTGCCAATCAGTTTGAAATCCGTGCCGCCGTCAAGCCACAGAGCGACAACAAGATCCGTTCCGGCTACAGCGCCAATGCCGAGCTCGTGTTAGAGAGTGCCGAGCACGTCCTCGCCATCCCCGAGAGCGCCTTGGAGTTCTCCGGTGACTCCACCTTTGTCTATGTCAAGAAAGGCAACGACTACGAACGCCGAGCCATCACCACCGGCCTCAGCGACGGCCTCAACATCGTGGTGACCAGCGGGTTGAAGGAAGGCGAGAAGGTGCGGGGCACGAAGATAGTTAGCAGTTTGTAGTTAGCAGTTTGTAGTTAGTAGTTAGCAGTTAAAACGAAATGCCTGCATATATGATAAACAACTTCCTTAAGCAGCCCCGGAGGGGCAAAACGCGCGAAGCGCAAGTAACCCCACACAAGGCGCAGCCGCAGTGTGGGGCTTTGAGATGGCAGATAGGTTCGGACTGCGGAGACAGCGATAGAAGAAGTCGCAGCGCAGTGTGGGGCTTGACCCTGACCGCAGTGATGATGTGCCTGTCCATCGTGGTGTACGGTCAAAGTGCCCAGCCCACCCCCTGGACCCTCGATGCCTGCGTGCAGTACGCCCTCGACCACAACCTGACGGTCAAGCAGAGCGAGCTGATGAAGTCGCAGCGGGAGGTCGAGCTCAACACGGCCAAGAACAGCGTGTGGCCGACGGTGCAGGGAAGCGCATCGCAGAGCTTCTCCTTCGGCAGGGGACTCTCGGAGGACAACACCTACGTCAGCTCCAACACCGCCAACACCTCCTTCGGCATCGGGGGGAGCATGAACCTTTTCACAGGATTGCGGGTCAAGAACAGCATCGAGATGGGGAAGCTGAACTTAGAGGCAGCCACCGCCGACTGCGACAAGGCCAAGGAGGACATCCGCATCGCGGTGACGCAGGCCTACATGCAGATTCTCTACCAGATGGAGGTCTGCGAGGTCGCGAAGCTGCAGATCGCCATCGACTCCGCGCAGGTGGAGCGGCTGACCACCCTCTACGAGCTCGGCAAGATCGGACCCGCGGAGGTGGCCGCAAGGAAGTCCACCCTGGCGCAGAGTCGCCTCACCTACACGCAGGCGCACAACAGTCTGGTTTCCGCCACGTTGGATATGACCCAGCTGTTAGAGCTGGAGTCGCCGGAGGGATTCGTCATCGTGAAGCCGGACCTCGGCAGTGCGATGCCCGACGAGTTGCCGTCTCCCGAGCAGATCTACCAGCAGGCGCTGGGCAACCGCGCGGCCGTGAAAGCCGAGGAGATCCGCACCGACTACGCGAAGACCAACATCGCGTTGGCGAAGGCTGGATGGTACCCTACCCTATCCATGAGCGGCGGGCTCGTCACCGACTACTACGCGCTGTTAGGGACCACCGGCAAAGGGTTCGGGGCGCAGCTGCGCGACAACTTCAGCCCGTACGTGGGCTTCACCCTCAACGTGCCGATCTTCGACCGCTTGGAGACCCGCAACAACGTGCGGATGGCCAAGCTGCAGCTCGAGAGCCAGCGGATACAGACCGAGAACGTCAAGAAGGACTTGTACAAGGAGATCCAGCAGGCCTGGTTCAACGCCTTGGCCGCGAAGGAGAAGTACGCCAGCAGCCAGGTGGCGGAGGCCAGCGCGAAGGAGGCCTTCGACTTGGAGACGGCGCTGTACGAGGCTGGCAAATCCACCAGCACAGCCTTCAATGAGGAGAAGAACAACTACCTCCAATCCGCCGCCAACCTCGCGCAGGCGCGGTGCGAGTTCATGTACCAGGTGCAGCTGTTGCAGCTGTTAGCGGGGAAAGAGTAGTGATAGGAGCTCCGCCTTCCCTGGCGGAGTTTGACAACAGTTGGGGCATCGAAAAAAAAATTGCAGAAACGTTGTAACCTTTTAAAAATTTTGCATCCTATAGGTAGACGCGAAAAGTAACCTTGCACTTTAATTCAAAGGCAACCGATATGGCAGAGAGAGAGTTATCCTAAAAAACATTTCTCTCTGCAACCCTTTGGTTTTTCTCCGTCTTATAAGAAAATAATGTATTTTTGCATCACAAAAAATGGAAAAAGGATGAACAAGCGTATCTTTATCAATATTTTACTTCTCATGGCGGTACTACTCTCGGCGACGGGGTCGCACGCGCAGACCCGCCCCGACAGCCGCTCGTTCGAGCATTTGTGGACGCTCTATGACGGCATCCCGCAGCGCCACCTGACCAGCCAGCAGGCGATGCTCGACACCATCGGGTGGAAGGCCGAGGCGGAACACAACGCCTACCATCGCTTCATCGCGAACCACAAGCGGCTGCTCCTCAACCGTCTGTATGGTGACATGAGCGTGCAGCAGTCGGCGATGTGGCTCGACTCGCTGCGGCGCGACAATGCGGAAGCCCGTTGGGGCGACCGCGACAGTATGGTGTATCAGTCGCTGTACCACTATCTTATCGGGTCGATGCTCTATCCTTCAAGTCCCGCCGACCCCAACGCTGTCACCCTGCAGGAGGCCAACTTCCGAAATATGGAGGAGTGGTCGGCAGAGAACTACCGCGAGGTCGCGAAACAGCATCTCTTCGCCTGCTTCGACGCGATGCCCCGCGACGTGACGATTCTCACGCATCGCTGGGATTTCCTGCTCGAAACGGTCCCCGAAACCCGCCACCTGCGCCCGACCCTCAACGACGTGCTCTACCAAAGCTGCATCCGGATGGTTGGGGATAAGGAGCCCGAACTCGCCATCGCGCTGATTGACGAGGCCATGACCACCCACACAGAGCGGAATATCCTGATAGACTATGAGATACAACGGTTGCACTATCGTTTTCCAATGGTTGAAGACGAGGTGTATGCCTCCGACTGCTGGAAGACGCTCGACTCGTTGGAGAAGGCCTACGGTCCCGACTTTACCTTCGACTACGAGCGTGGCGTGCTGCTCGCCGCCGCCGAACAAATCGTGGACTGGGAGACCGACTATAAGTCCCGCGCCATTGATTATTTCAACCAAGTGCTCAAGCAGTGCGGCACAGAGCCTTACGCCGATGCCGTCCTCAAAATGTATGCGCAAAATGCCGCCTACTACTTAGAGACGCTCACCCTCCCGTCCATCTCGCTTTTCGATGCCCACACCGACCTCACCCTCGGCCACAAGTTACGCATTCCCGTGCAATACCGAAACTTAGAGACCCTCTACGTCAGCGTTTATACCACTTATCCTATCACAACAAGCGAAGATGATGAATACGGAAGCAGTGATGATTATTCGTCGCGCTATAAAAATTACAATGTAGATACCGATTTGCTCACCAAAGTGCCTGTCCTCCGGCAGCGGTTTGATTTGGACAGCCGTGACAGGAGCCGTTTCTCCACCACGGAACTTTGGGTGGATTCCCTGCCTGTGGGGAACTATCAGTTCTGCTTCCACACGCGGCCGGAGTTGGATGTCACCGGAGCGCTCATGACGGCAAAATTCCGGGTCACCCGCCTCAAACTCGCCAACTGGAATGCCGGCAAGAAAAAATTCGTGGCTGTCAATGACCGGCGCACAGGCGAACCCCTTCGCAGCTTACGGGTCAAAAGTTATTATCCCCATGCCCTTTACTCCAACCGTTTCGGGGAGATTTCCTATTCGGACAATTTGTTCGGTCTTCTCTATTTTGAGGGAGAACTCTCCGTTTTCGATCAGAAGGCCGAGTATTCTGTCATGGATGAATTGGTAAGTTCGGGGGTTTATCGCTATCCTTTCCGGCATGGTCACCGGTGCCAGTACAATCCGCAGCTTTTCACCGACAGGACGCTGTACAGGCCGGGGCAGACTGTTCATTTCAAGTATATATTGTCGAAAAAAGGCAAGGCCGTCAAGAACAAGCGGGTGCTGGCGATTCTGGAGCGGACGAATGCCGCGCCCGACACTATAGAGCTCGTCACCTCCGAATACGGCAGTGTGTCCGGCGTGTTCACCCTGCCGCAAACCGTTGGGAAATACACCTTGCGGGTCTTCTGTTTGGACCAATCCCCAAAAGGCGGGAAGCGTTATATGCGGACCTGTTCCGGGAAGAGCGCCACCATTGAGGTGGCCGAATACAAGCTGCCCACCTTCAAGGTGAAGTTGGAACCCGACTCGCAGCAGGTGGCCGCCGGCGACACGCTCCCCATCCGGGGCACGGTGACCGCCCTTAACGGCTTGCCCATCGCCAACGCCGCCGTCGCCCTGCATATTCAGGCGAAAGGCGAGGCTAAAACACGGCTCATAGAGGTCTATACGGAGCGCTACGGGCGTTTCGAGTACCGTTATCCGGTCGGGCCGTTTTCCTATATGTTGGAAATCGAGGCCATCGTCACCGACCTGAACGGCGAAACGCACCGTGACGAGAGCTCGGTCTGGATTCCGGACAAGATGTTGACGGTCAGCATTTCCAAGGATGACGACGTCGATTTATCGCTGGCTGACACGGCCCGCTGGTTAGTGAAGGCGGTCAACCATAACGGCATACCGCAACCCGTCCCGATAAACATCCGCGTGGTGCGCCTGCAGGCACCCGACGAATACCGGATTCCGGCATTCGAACGCAAGCCTCTCTACTGGCATCCCATGCACAGCGAAGCGGAATACGCCCGCGAATTCCCGCACCTCACCTTCGATCCTCACGCCAACAACCCCGACAGTTGGCCCAGTTTGGACACCGTGTATAAAACGGTGGAAACGATGGTGCCGGATTCCATCTTAAAGATAAATGTGAGAAATTGGGAAGCGGGTAATTACCTGCTGTTGGTCGAATGCGTTGACAAATCCGGGAAAACGGCATCGGCGAAACGGCACTTCACAGTAAACCGTTCCAACGATTCGGATTTCCGTCCTTACCAACCGATTCGGGCGACCTTCGTCTCAGTGCCGGAGAGGCTTGGCGAACCTTTGACTCTCTCGGTCGGCAGCTGTCTGCGTAACGCGGTAGCGATTTGCGACGTCTATCAGGGAGAGCGGAAGCTCAAGACCCTGCGCATTCCGCTCGACAAGGAGCAACGGACCGTGACGGTGAAGACGCACCGTGGCGGCAAACGCAATCTCAGCTTCTGCGCCCGCATCGTGAAAGACGACCAGCTCCACAAAGTCATCCGCGACACGTTGTTGCCGCTGGATGCCCGCTATATCGAGCGAGTGAACAAACGCTACCGCAAGCTGATTATGAACGCCAAGCTGACACACTATCGCGACGTGTCGGAGCCCGGCAGCAACGAACATTGGGAGATCACCCTCACCGACGGCGATTCGAAATCCGTGCGGCAGGCGGAACTGTTAGCCTGGATGATCGACGGGAGTCTGTATGAGTTGGGCATGCGCAAGGCCGACTACGGGCAGCATTATTATCCGCAAAGATTCAGCATTCCGCGCAAAATCCGCCAAAGCCTAACGCCGTATATGCCTAACCGGTGCTATGATTTGTCGGATGCTTATAGTGACTACACCTGCTACAACAAAGGAACCGCTTCGAAAACCGCGTTGCGTTACGAGAAGGAGCAGTCGCCCATGCCGAGATACATTTACTATCAGGACAACACGACCTCAAATGAACTTAATGAAGTGGTTGTCGCGTGGGAGCCGCCGGTGTTCAGCATGGATATGACACCCGCCATGGCTCGACTGTCCGGAGAAAACATCCGCACGACAGCCGGTCGTTCCGTGGCGGAGGCTTTGACTAGTTTGGACGGTGTCGCTTCCGAGGATGGGACGATGACCTCCGTGCGCGGCAACCGCAGCGACGGACCGGTGACCATCGTCGATGGCGTACGCACGGACAGCGCTCCGGAGATTGAGATAGTCGAGACGGTCACGGAACCGACCCTTTCACCCGACGTGACCCCGCGCAGCAACTTCGTGGAGACGGCCTTCTTCTACCCGAACCTCCATCCCGACGACAGCGGCCGCGTGCACATCGACTTCACCTTACCCGACCAATACACCGGCTGGGAGTTCTACGCCTTCGGGCATACCAAGGACATGCGCATAAAGAGTGTCACCGCGCTGTTGCAAAGCCGCCGCACATTGATGCTGCAGAGCAACGCCCCGCGCTTCTTCCGCGAGGGCGACACCCTCACGCTCCGCGCCAAGGTCACCAACCGCAGCGAATCCGACCTGGCGGGCACGGTGGCGGTGGAATTTTTCAATGCGGAGGATGGACAACCCGTGGAAATGGTAATTAACGGCGATGGTAGAGACGTGCCATGGCGCGTCTCTACGGACGGGGATTCCCGATTCTCCGTGGCGGCCGGCGCCTCCCAATCCGTCCAGTTCCGCATTGTCGTCCCCGAGGGCGTTCCTGCCATCGGCTACCGGATGGTGGCCCGCGCCGGCAACTACGGCGACGGCGAGGAGAACCTCCTGCCCGTGTTGCCGAATCGGATGTTAGTGACGGAATCCTGTCCATTCGTGGTGCCTGCGGGCAGCGACACGGCCATCTCCTTCCGCCGCTACCGCACGCACAACACCCCCACGATGCAGCCGCTGAGCTACACCGTGGAGGCGACCACCAACCCCGCGTGGCTCGCCATCCGCGCCCTGCCGTACCTGATGCGCTACCCTTACGACTGCAACGAGCAGACCTTCAGCAAGCTGTTCGCGGCCGCCACCGTGCAGCACGCCCTCACGCAGAACCCTGGTCTTCGCGAGGTGTTCGATGGCTGGCTGAACGATACGGTGAACAACGCATTGACCTCCCCGCTGCTCAAAAACGAGTCGCTGCAGAGTATGCTGATGGAGGAGACTCCGTGGCTGCGGGACGCGCAAATTGAGTCTCAACAGCGGATAGAGACCGCCAAGCTCTTCGCCGACGAGAACCTGCAGAAGGTACTGGACAAGGGCTTCAACAAGCTGCAGAACAACCAGTTGTTGGGCGGCGGCTGGGACTGGTACGGACGCTGGAGCTACTCCCCGTACATCACCGACCACCTCGTGGCGGGCTTCTACAAACTGCAGCGCATGGGGGTGGAAATCCCACAGGCCGACAAGATGTTGGGGAAGGCTACCCAGGCCGCCGACCGCTATCAGGAAACAAAGTTTCAGATGCATCTGGAACGGCAGGAATTGGAGCCCGGCGCACCTTTTTTCTTTACGGAAGAGGATGTACACTATCTATATGCCCGCTCGTTTGCTCCGTATGATTCAGTTTGGTTATCAAAACCTTACGTGCAGAATCTGATGACGTTGATGACAGAGAATTTGCAAAAGGAGAAGCTCACCCGACAGTCGGAGGTGGCGTTGATACTCTATCGCATCGGCAGAGTGAAAGAAGCGAAGGACATTATGGAAACGATTCGTCAGCAGGCCGTCATTGACCGCGAGAAGGGGATGTACTGGCGCAAGGAGTACAGCGGCTACTACTACCGCTGGTATGAGGCGCCCATCGAGCGGCAGGCGTTGCTCATCGAGGCGTTCACCGAGATTTCACCGCGCGAGGACGAGCTGACGATGATGAAGCAGTGGCTGCTGATGCAGAAAGAAGGCAACAGCTGGTCAAACACGAAAGCCACTGCGGAGGCCGTCTATGCGCTGCTGCTTGGTGCCCCAGCCGACCTGCTGCGACCCGCCGCGACGGTCGTCACCGTGGGCGGCGAGGAGATTACGGCTACGGAAGCCGCCCGCGCCGAAGCCGGCACCGGATACCTGCAGCGGGTTTGGAAATCGGAGACGATGACCCCGGCGTTGGCCGACATCAACGTGCGCACCGACGGCACGCACCCGACCTTCGGGGCCGCGTACTGGCAGTACTTGGAGGTCCCCGACAAGGTGGAGGCCACGGGCAGCGGGCTGTCGGTGCGGCGCACGCTTTACCACCAGCCGGCTGTCGGCGACGGGAAGACCGCCGCGCCGGTGACTGACGAGAACCCTGTCCGTTTAGGCGAGCGCATCACCGTGAAGATCGTCATCACCAGCGACCGCGACTTGGAGTACGTGCAGGTCAAGGACCCGCGGGCGGCGGCCTTCGAGCCGGTGAACATCCACGAGCGCAACGGCTCGCAGAACGGTGTGTGGTGGGTTGAGAGTCCCCGCGATGCTGCCAACTGCTTCTTCTTCAGCCGCTTCCCGCAAGGTACGATAGTGCTGGAGTACGATGTCTTCGCTGTGCAGTCCGGCGACTTCTCCGCCGGTGCCACCACGGTGGAGTGCATGTACGCACCCGAGTACCGCGCACAGGGCAGCGGAGCGAGGGTGACGGTACGGTAGGTGTGCCTGTGTCACCGTGTGCACTGCGTCAGCACACTGCGCATGGCAGGCGCTACACGGCACATGATGGGCGCCACACGGCGCATAGTGGGCGCCACACGGCGCATGGTAGGCGCTACACTGCGCTTCGTCACCACACTGCGCTTCGCTTGTATGGTGTTACCTGCACTGCGTGCGTGTCGCCTCTCCGAGGCGAGATCTGCCCCCGCCGAACCTTCTCCTTTAACCCGTAAACCTTAACCCTTAAACCTTAACCCTTAAACCTTAAACCAATAAAAATCGTATCTTTGCACTCTCATCTTAAAACCAACCATTATGATTTTAACCACCACACCTACTGTTGAAGGCAAACAGATTGTGAACTATCACGGCGTCGTGTTCGGCGAGGTCATTGCTGGCGTGAACTTCGTGAGGGACCTGTTCGCGGGGGTCCGCAATATTGTGGGCGGCCGCTCAGGCTCCTACGAGGACGAGCTGACGCAGGCCCGCGAAGCCGCGATGAAGGAACTGGAGCAGCGTGCCATGGAAAAAGGTGCCAACGCCGTGGTCGGCATCGACCTCGACTACGAGGTGCTCGGCCAGAACAACGGCATGCTGATGGTCACCGCGTCGGGAACCGCCGTCACGGTGGTGTAGTGATTTGTGATTTGTGACTTGTGATTTGTGACTTGTGACTTATGACTTGTGACTTGTGACTTGTGACTTGTGATGTGGGACGTCCCCTGCAACTTTGTCAATTCACTGTTCACGGTTCGCGAAAAAAGTGTATCTTCGCGGCCGTTTTCTTTTAATCACCAAAAAAATCCAAATGATGGAATCACAAGAACTTCTTCACCCGGAAAATTCTGAGATTCAGAACAATGAGGTGAACCTCGAGGCCTCCAATGAGACCCAAACCGTTAATGAAACCGCAACTCCCGAATCCGCCGTGGAACCCGAAACCGCGGAACCTGTGACCGAGCCCGTTGAGGAGACCGTCGCGGAACCGCAACCCGAAGCTTCCGCAGAGGAGCCGCAGGAGGAGCCTGCCACAGAACCCGTCGCGGAAGAACCCGCCGCAGAGCCGGTTGCAGAAGAGCAGCCCGCCGAGGAGGCCAAAGCCCAAGAACCGGAGAAAACGGAGGAGACGTTAGAGCAAGTGGAGGCCGAGTACGCCAACTTCGACCTCGCCATGCTCGTGGCCGAGTTAGAGAAGCTGGTCGCGGAGCCCAACTTCAACATCATCAAGCAGCGTGTGGGCGTGATCCGCGCCAAGGCTCTGGAATTCCTGCGTGAACGCAGACGCGCTCGCCAGGCCGAGTTCGAGGCCGCCAAGACCGCCGCAGCAGAGGCCGCCGCAGCCGCAGCCGAGAACCTCGAAGAGGGCCAGGAAGCCCCCGCCGTCCCGGAGATCACCCTCGAACCCGACGAACTCGAGACCCGCTTCAACGCCGCCTTCCAAACCTTCAAGGACAACAAGGCCGCCTTCATCGAAGAGCTCGAGCAGCAGAAACAGAAAAACTTAGAATCCAAAACGAATATCATCGAGGGACTGAAACGCCTCCTCGAAACCGAAACCAACCTCAAGGTCCTCAACGACCACGTGAAAGCCTTCCAGGAGCAGTGGAAAGCCATCGGCCCCGTGCCGCAAAGCGAATCCACCAACCTCTGGCAGAACTACCACTTCTACATCGAGAAGTTCTTCGACATCGTCCGCATGAACCGCGAGATGCGCATGCTCGACTACAAGAAGAACCTCGAAAGCAAGCTCCTCCTGTGCGAGAAAGCCGAGTCCCTCCTCCTGGAGGAATCCATCAACCAGTCTTTCAACGAGCTGCAGGAGCTGCACCGTCAGTGGAAAGAGATCGGACCCGTGCCGGACGACAAGAAAGAGGAGATTTGGGAGCGCTTCAAGACCGCATCCGACCAGATCAACCAGCGCCGCCGCGAGCATTACGACAAACTCTTCGCCGAGGAGCAGAACAACTACAACGCCAAGGTGGTGCTCTGCGAGCAGGCTGAGGAGATTGTGGCCCAGCCCGTCGAGCAGGTCTCCGAGTACAACGCCGTCAGCGACAAACTGACCGAGCTCTTCACCTTGTGGAAGACCCTCGGACCCGCCCCTGCCAAGCTTAACGACGAGATCTGGAACCGCTTCAAATCGACGCTCGACAAGTTCTTCCAGCAGAAGAAGGAGCATTTCCAGCAGATCAAGGACACGCAGATGCAGAACTACAACCAGAAGCTGAACCTCGCCATCCAGGCCGAAGGCATCGCCGACCGCACCGACTGGAAGCAGGCCACCAACGAGATTCTCGCGCTGCAGACCGAGTGGAAGAGCATCGGCGCCACCCCGCGCAAATACTCCGACCAGGTGTGGAAACGCTTCCGCGCCGCCTGCGACAAGTTCTTCGAAGCCAAGGCCAAGTTCTTCAGCAACGTGGAGGGCGAGGAGAGCGAGAACCTCCGCAAGAAAGAGGAGCTCATCCAGCAAATCCTCGGCTACGAGTTCGGCGAGGACCGCAACGCCAACCTCGACGCGATGAAAGCCTTCCAGAAGGAGTGGCTGGAGATCGGCTTCGTGCCGCGCGCCGACAAGGACCGCATCTACACCGAATACCGCGAGGCCATCAACAAGCGCTTCGCCGAGCTGAAAGTCAATGCCGACGAGATGCGCCAGAACCGCTTCCAGTCGCGCATCAACGACATCATGCGTAACCCCAACGCCGACAAGCTCATCGACCGCGAGAAGAACAACCTCACCACCCGCCTCGCCCGTCTGAAAGACGACATCGTGCTGTGGGAGAACAACTTGGGATTCTTCTCCAACTCCAAGAACGCCGAAATCCTGACCGCCGAGTTCCGCAAGAAAATCGAGGCCGCCAAGAAAGAGGTCGTGGACTTGGAATACAAGATCAAGATGATGAACAACCCCAAGGCGGCCGAAGAGGCCGAGGCTCCCGCCGCTGAGGCCGAGCCCGCCGCCGAGACGGAGAAACCCGCCGAAGCGTAACCTCCTTGACTTTGACTGTTGACCCCGACTTTAATCTTGTTCGGTCACCAACAGTCAAAGTCATTGTAAAAGTTAAAAGCTATGTCTATAAAAAAGTCCATTCTAATCTTTTGTGCATTTTTTATAGTTCCTATTTTGTCTGCGGTCGCCCAAACGGAGGCCGCAGATAAAATTTTGGGGACCTACTATGTCTCGGACGACACCTCCGACGAAGACTGCAAAGTACGCATCACCAAAGACAAGTCGGGCACCTACAGCGGCCGCATCTTCTGGGTGAAGAATCCGACCTTCAAGGATGGGACCCCGAAGCGCGACATCATGAACCCGGACCCCGCCAAGCGCAACACCCCGGGCGACCAAATCCCGCTCATCTTCCACTTCCGCTACGACGCGAAGAAGAACCAGTGGGTTGACGGCGAGATTTACGACCCCGTGCACGGCAAGACCTACAAGTGCAAGATGTGGTTCGAGAACGACAAGACCCTGCGCGTGCGCGGCTACATCGGCGTCCCCGCATTAGGCCGCACCATGACCTGGAAGAAGCTGTCATAACCCCTAACCCTTAAACCTTAAACCTTAACCCATAACCCTTAACCCATAACATGGAGAACCTGAACGTGCGAATTGACAAATGGCTGTGGATGGTGCGGCTTTTCAAGACCCGCTCCATCGCCACGGAGGCGTGCAATGCCGGCAAGGTGAAGCTCAACGGCGACAACGTGAAACCCTCCCGCGACGTGCGCAAGGGCGAGGTCTATGAGGTGCACATCGGCTCGCTGCACAAGACCGTAGAGGTGGTGGACACCCCCAAAAGCCGCGTGGGTGCGCCGTTGGTGCCGCAGTACTGCACCGACCTCACCCCGCAGAGCGAGTACGACCGCATGAAAACCCTCAAGACTCAAGAGTTCCGTCCCCACGGCCTCGGCCGCCCCACCAAACGCGAACGCCGCCAACTCGACTTCATCAAAGAGAACTACTTCGACGACAGCGAAGACTAACCATAACCCTTAACCCATAACCCTTAAACCTTAAACCTTAAACCTTAAACCACAACCCATACCCCACGATGTCCATCATCCTCATTGCCTCCCTGCTTCCCGTAGCCCTGCTGATGGGCTACATTTACAAACGCGACACGTTCGAGAAGGAGCCGTGGCCGTTGCTGCTGAAAGCCTTCGGATTCGGCGTGTTGGCCGCGATGCTCGACATGCTCGTCGCCGGCGCCCTGAACTTCCTCATCCCCAAGCCGTCGGACACGCCGTTGGCCGACGCCCTGTACAACGCTTTCGTGAGCGCGGCGTTTCCCGAGGAGTTCTGCAAGCTGTTGATGCTATACCTTTGCATCTGGAAGAGTCCCTACTTCAACGAATACTACGACGGGTTGGAGTATGCGGCCTTCGTGGGACTCGGCTTCGCAGGCATCGAGAACGTGCTCTACATCATGCAGGGCGGACTGGGACTTGCTGTCGGACGCGGCCTCTTCGCCGTGCCCGCGCATTTCTTCTTCGCCATCTTCATGGGCTATTTCTTCGCCCTTGCCCGGTTCCGCTACAACATGCGCCGCAAATACCTCACCCTCGCGTACCTTATCCCCGTCGCCCTGCACGGCACCTATGACGCCGTGCTGATGTACATGAACAATCTGAACGACACGGACATCCTGCAGGAGACGAACGCCATCACCGGCATCCTTTACATCGGCTTCTTGGTCTTCTTCTTCTTCGTATGGCGCGCGGCAACGCGCCGGGTGAACAGGATGTCCGGACAATAACCCCAACGGTGCAGTATCATTTTTTTTCGTCCCCGCACCCACAAGGCCAAAAAAAATGTACTTTTGCACCTCTGTTAAGAACCTCCCCCCACTCTAACCCATAAACCTTAAACCTTAACCCATAACCCTTAAACCTTAAACCTTAAACCTTAAACAGTAAACAGCAAACAGCAAACTATAAACCATAAAGTATGTACACCAATTTCCAACAACATCTTCAGAAGGAACTGGCCGACATCAAGGAAGCCGGCTTGTACAAGAACGAACGCATCATCGCTTCTCCGCAAAGCGGTGAGATCACGCTGCAGGACGGCAGCAAAGTGCTGAACTTCTGCGCCAACAACTACTTGGGCCTCGCCAACGACGCGCGTCTGATCGCCGCCGCCAAGGAAGCCCTCGACACCCACGGCTACGGCATGGCCTCCGTGCGTTTCATTTGTGGCTGCTCCGACCTGCACAAGGCTTTGGAGAAGAAGATCGCCGAGTTCTTCGGCACTGAGGACACCATCCTCTACGCTGCCTGCTTCGACGCCAACGGCGGTGTCTTCGAGCCCCTGCTCACCGACCAGGACGCCATCATCTCCGACGCCCTCAACCACGCCTCCATCATCGACGGCGTGCGTCTCTGCAAGGCAGTCCGCTATCGCTACAAAAACGCCGACATGGCCGACCTCGAGGAGCAACTCAAAGCCGCCCAAGCCCAGCGTTTCCGCATCATCGTCACCGACGGTGTGTTCTCCATGGACGGCAACGTCTGCCCGCTCGACAAGATTTACGAACTGGCCCAGAAATACGACGCCATGGTCATGGTGGACGAGAGCCACTCCGCCGGCGTGGTGGGCAACACCGGCCGCGGCGTGACCGAGCGCTACAACCTGCGCGGCAAGATCGAGATCCTTACCGGCACCCTCGGCAAGGCTTTCGGCGGTGCCATTGGCGGTTTCACCACCGGCAAGAAGGAGATCATCGATATGCTCCGTCAGCGTTCCCGTCCGTACCTGTTCTCCAACTCCATTCCTCCGATGGTGGCCGCTGCCGGATGCAAGATGGTCGATATCATGTCGGAGACCAACGAGCTGCAGGACAAGCTGCACAGCAACACCGAGTATTTCGTCGCCAAGATGAAAGCCGCCGGTTTCGACATCAAGCCGACCGAGTCTGCTATCTGCGCCGTGATGCTGTATGACGCCAAACTGTCACAGGTGATGGCCGCCAAACTGCAGGAGGAAGGCATCTACGTCACCGGTTTCTACTATCCTGTGGTGCCGAAAGACCAAGCCCGTATCCGCGTGCAGATTTCCGCCGCCCACGAGCGCGAGCACCTCGACAAATGCATCGCCGCCTTCACCAAGATCGGCAAGGAACTGGGCGTGCTGAAATAGTCTGCAGTTAGCCGTTATCAGTTAGAAGTTTATGGGGAATCGTTGTGGTTCCCCATTTTGTTTCAAGGTTCAAACTACTAACTGCTAACTGCTAACTGCTAACTACTAACTGCTAACTACCAACTACTCGCCCCGCATCACTGAATCTATGTCCCGCGCCACCTTCTCCGAGAAGAGGTTTGCGCCGGTGAGGTTCAGATGCATGGTGTTGTAGAAATAGGCCGTGTCGTAGCTGAGCTCGTCGTAGGTGTAGTCGAGGTACGGGAGCCCGTAATCGTCGGCAAGGCGTGCGAACATGTCGTGCATACCCGTGGAGTCCGCCATCTTGCGCGTACCACCGATGTAGAACGGCGAGGTGACCAACACCACCGGGATGCTGTCGCGACGGCACTCGTCAAGGAACACCCTGAATTGCCGCATAACGGCTGTGTCCTGATGGTAGGTGACTTGGGACTGTTTACGCAAACCGCGCCCGTCCCACTGCCGATCATGCCCGCGGAAACCTTTGTACAGCAAGTCGTTGGCCTTATGTGATGAAGGCGACAAGATGGTACTGACCAGCTTCCGCCGTCCTAAAAAGCGCCAGCACGGGAGCACTACATCGGCCAAGCCGAACTCTTCCTGCTTGCGACAAAGCCGCCAAAGGTAGAGGTCGTGAAGGTAGGGCACGAACTGCGACCGCTCGTATCCGTTGCTCCGCTGCATCGTGCCGTGACTCACCTCATAGACAATGAGTTTGGGCTTCGGGTTCCCACAATGGCGGAAAACCTTGTATCGAAGAATCTGGGAGTCGGCAGCGCGACCATCCATACCCAAGTTATAGCTGTTAACCTGCAATATCGTATCAAAGACGGCGGGATTGAACTGCACATACGACCGCGAACTGCCCATGAAAAGGATATCCGCGTCAATATTCCGCCGATAGATCTCATTCCACGTGGCGTAGGGCGGAATGGTCATGCGCATTGCCCTGCGGGTCAGCACAACGTCAAAAACGACGGCCATCAAAAGAAGGCCCAACGAGAAAAGGATGATCTGCCGCAGGAACTTTTTCATATCAGAACTGGAAATAGATAAACGCTTCAGAATTGGTATATGCGAAGAACATAATGACGATCAGGCTGTAATAGAGAAGGATGCGCAAGGCGGTGGAACGGATGTGCAAATCGAGTCCGTGGTTTCCGGCACGATGAATCCACTCCATAACGAGCATGAGAAGCACATAGACCGTGCAGGCGACGAGCCCTTCGGTATAAGCCGCACCCCCTTGTGGGAGGAGAGCCAGGTAATGCCAAGCTTGGGAGATGGAATCGGCGCGGAAGAGAACCAAGCCGACCGTCACCAAGATGAATGTCAGCAACATACGACCGAAATCAGACCAAGAAGGCAGAAGACGGTCCTCCGCGACGACACCGGTGAACTTGCGGTTCCGACCCAGCAGAATCAGCGGCAGGAAAAGCACGGCGTGGTAGGCGCCCCACGCGAGGAACGTCCAGTTGGCCCCGTGCCAGAATCCACTCAACAGGAAGATGACGAACGTGTTGCGCACGACCTTCGCTTTCGACACTCGACTGCCGCCCAACGGAATATAGACGTAGTCGCGGAACCAGGTGGTGAGCGAGATGTGCCACCGCCGCCAGAACTCCGCAATGTCGCGACTGAAATAGGGGTTGTCGAAGTTCCGCATCAGCTTGATACCGAAAAGCTTGGACGTACCTATGGCGATATCGGAATAGCCCGAGAAGTCGCCATAAATCTGGAAGGCGAACAGCACGGCGGCAATCGCCAGCGTGAGTCCGCTCTGTGTCGAATACGCCCCATAGACGTAATCCACGTAGGCGGCGCAGTTGTCGGCCACCACTATCTTCTTGAAAAGTCCCCAGAGAATCTGCCGCATGCCATCGACGGCCTGCGCATAGTCGAACGTGCGCGGTTTGGCGAACTGCGGCAGCAGGTTGGTGGCACGCTCGATCGGGCCGGCCACCAACTGCGGGAAGAAACTCACAAAGGCGAAGAACTGCACGATGTCGCGGGTCGGCTCCAGCTTCCCACGGTACACGTCAATGCTGTAGCTCAACGCCTGGAAGGTGTAAAAACTGATACCCACGGGCAGGATGATGTTGAGCAGAAGCCCGTCGGTGCGACCGTGCAGAAAGAGATTGGCGAAAGAGGTGACGAAGAAGTCGTAGTACTTGAACACGCCGAGGATGGCCAGGTTCAACACGATGTTGAGAACATGGACGGCCTTCGCCACGGGCCGCGTTCGGTAGCGCTCAATGAGCAGGCCGCTGCCCCAGCTGCATAGTGAGGTGAAGGCGATGAGAAAGAGGAACCGCCAGTCCCACCAGCCGTAGAACAGGTAGGAGGCGGCCACGACAAAGAGGTTCTGCGCCCGCACGCTCCGCCGGAAAACGAACCAGTAGAGCAGAAAGACGACAGGCAGAAAGAGTGCAAATTCTATCGAATTGAACAGCATACGGGAGTCTCAAAATCGGGCGGCAAAAGTACACATATTTTGAATGCCCTGTATCGCCACTCCCGGCATCAGAGACTCCGCATCTGCTTACGCTCAGATGTTCTTCGGCGACAGAATCACGAAGGGAATCATCATCTCCTCCATAGAGATGCCGCCGTGCTGGAACGTGTTCTTGTAGAGGTTCACGTACTGGTTGAAATTGTTCTGATAGGCGAAGAAATCCGACTTGGTGGCGAAGATAAACCGCTGTGTCATCGTCTCCTTCGGCAGGAAGGCGTCGTCGGGGTTCTTGATTTCGAAGACCTCCTTGGCGGGGTAGTCCATGCTGCTGCGGCCCACCTTGTAGCGTAGGTTCGTGTTGAGGTCGCGCTCGCCCACCATCTTCAACGCCCGGTCCACCTTGATGGTACCGTGGTCGGTGGTAATCATCACGGGAATCTTCCTCTCAGCCAGCCACTTGATCATATCGAACAGCACCGAATTGGCGAACCAGGAGGCCGTGACGCTGCGGTAGGACTTCTCGTCGTCGGCCAGCTCGCGCACCACGTTCACGTCCGTGCCTGCATGCGACAGCATATCCACGAAGTTGAAGACAATGACGTTCAGCGGGTTGTTGAGCATCTGGTGGAAGCTGTCGAAGACCTTCTTGCCATAGTCGGCGTTGAGAATCTTGTAGTAGCTGTACTTGATGTTTTTGCCGTAGCGTTTGAGGTATTCGCCCAAGAGCTGCTCCTCGAACTGGTTCTTGCTGCCGGCGTCACCCTCGTTAAGCCAGTAGGAGGGGTATTTCTTGGCGATAACCGACGGCATCAGGCCGGAGAACAGGGCGTTGCGGGCGTAATGCGTGGCCGTGGGCAGGATGCTGTAGCACATACTCTCGTCCTGGATGTAATAGTAGTCGTGAATCAGCGGGTAGATGCTGCGCCACTGGTCATAGCGGAGATTGTCGATGACGAACAGGAAGGTGCTCTTTTGGTCGCTGAGCTTCGGGAACAGCTTCTCCTTCAGCACCGTGTGCGACTGCAGGGGCTTGTCGTCGGAGCGGCCGTTGACCCAGTCGAGGTAGTTGCGCTGCACGAATTTGGAGAACTGCACGTTGGCCTCCTCCTTCTGCGCGGAGAGCATCTCGGTAACGCTCTCGTCTTCGATCTTTTCGATTTGCAACTCCCAGTCAACCAAGTCCTTGTAAAGGGTCGCCCACTCCTCGACATTCATCCGGTCGGAGATGCGCATGGAGAGCTCGCGGAACGACTGCTGATAGTTGCTGGTCACCTTCTCGCTCACAAGCTTCTTGTTGTCGATATTCTTCTTCAGACAGAGCAGTATCTGGTTGGGGTTCACGGGTTTGATAAGGTAGTCGGCGATGTTGGAGCCGATGGCGTCCTCCATGATGTGCTCCTCTTCGCTCTTGGTAATCATCACGATGGGAAGATGCGGGTAGTCCTTCTTGAGGCGCTGGAGGGTCTCCAAGCCGCTCAGTCCGGGCATATTCTCATCCAGAAAGATGATGTTCACAAACTCTTTCTTCAGGATTTCGAGGGCCTCCATACCGCTCATCGCGGGAATCACGTCATAGCCCTTGGTCTTCAGGAACAGTATATGCGGTTTCAACAGGTCAATCTCGTCGTCCGCCCATAAAATCTTCGTATTCATCTGCTTCTTAAATTTTGTAACGAATAAGAAACGGTGGTGTTTGCGATTTATTGTATTGGAGGAGGGAAAAAGTTCAAGCAGTTAGCAGTTAGCAGTTAGCAGTTAGTAGTTAGTAGTTAGTAGTTGCGGCGGACCGTTAGTGTAAGCGATTACGGTCACCAATCACTATTCACCAATCACTAATCACAAAAAAGTTCCCCTTTAAACTATTTGATAAAAAATGTATCTTTGCCGTTTGAAATCTTACAGCAAGAGTTATTAACAAAAATAAGTAGTAAAATGAAAAGAACAGTTCGTTTATTAACCATCATCGCATTGATGATCTGCACTGTCGGCGCGTTTGCGCAGAAGCCTTTCGCCGGCACCATCACCTTTGAGAACACGGCCGAGGGCTGCTCCGACCCCAACATCGCCGCCCAATTGGCCGAGCAGGTTGTGGAGTACACTGTCATGGGCAACAACTACCGTTTGGACATGAGCGTCGGTATTGACGTCAGCATCATCTCCAACGGCACCAACAAGACCGTGACCACCCTGTTCAACATCCCCGGCTACGGTAAATACTACCGTCAGCTGACCGCGGAGGACATCCAGAAAGAGCAGAACACCTCCAAGTACGACTACTCCTACACCGACGAGTCCAAGACCATCGCCGGCTACAACTGCAAGAAGGTCATCGTGAAGGTCACCGACCTTGAGACCGACGAGGAGCAGACTGTGACGTTGTGGGTGACCAACGAGCTCGGTTTGGGCGATGACATCAACTTCGCCGAACATCCGGGATTGAAAGGTTATCCGCTCTGCACCGAGGCCAAGACCGAGATCAACGGCGAGGATGTGACCATCGTCACCACCGCCACCAAGATCACCCCCAACAAGAAGGTGAAACCCACGAATTTCATGCTTCCCTCCGACGCGAAGGACTTCAGCGAGGCTCCTGAAGAGCTGAAGGCGATGCTCGGCGGCGCTGGCGAAGAAGAATAACCGCTATGGCCGACAATTTCTTAGAGAATAAGTTCGACGAATACCGTCAACGCAAGAGTGCCCCGACAACCCGTTCCGGGCACTCTTTGGATTCGTTGCTGAAGAAGAACCGTAGCTATCGGGGTTACGATGCGGATTGGAAAGTCCCGACGACCGTTTTGGAGAAGATGGTCGAGGTGACCCAATGGGTCCCGACGGGCAAGAACCAGCAGGCGTTCCGCTTCAAGCTTGTGAACGACGAGCGGGAAGCCGCCATCGTGACGGAGAACGTGAAGATGGGAGCGCTGCTTCCGGAGCTGCACCTCCCGCTACCCGGCACCGAGCCGCCGGCCTACATCATCATCTGCTCTACCATTCCCGAATGCAAGAGGGTTCACGTGGATCTCGGCATCGCCGCCCAGAGCATGCTGCTGAAGGCGGTGGAGTTGGGCTACAATGGATTGATCATCGCGGCGTTCAACGCCCAGAAGGTCACGGAAGCGTTTAATCTCCCCTACCCGCCCGTGCTCATCCTCGCCGTCGGCAAGGGGGCGGAGAAAATCGAGATGACGGAGATCTCCGCCGACGAAAGCCATAACTACTGGCGCGAGAACGGCGTACACTACGTGCCGAAGATACGGTGGGAGGAACTGATCATCCGATAAGTACAGTCACGGAAATCATACAAAAAGAGACGCAACCTTTTGCGTCTCTTTTTGTATAGAAATCGCATCTTTACCGCCGGAATCAGTTCACGAACTGTTTCGTATGTTCTTAGAACTATTGGAAGTAAAATGGCGTTAGGTTTCGAAAGCCTTAGGGACTCAGGCCTCCTCCTCTATTCCTCCAAATTCTTGAGGATAATGTCGATGCGGATGTCGAAGGCCTCGCGGGTGGCGTAGCCCACGTGGGGCACGAGCACGCAGTTGGGTGCAGCGAGCAGCGGATGCTCCGGCGCAAGAGGCGGTTCCTTCTCGTAAACGTCGATGCCTGCACCAGCGAGACGGCCCTCGCGCAAGGATTCCGCCAAAGCGGCCATATCCACCACGTTGCCGCGCGCCGTGTTGACCAAGATGGCCGTGGGCTTGCATATCGCCATCAGTTCCCGGCTTATCAGGTGTTTCGTCTCCGAAGTCAGCGGAACATGCAGCGAGATAATGTCGCTGGTACGCATCAGCTCGTCCAGCGGAACGTACGGGATACCCATAGCCTTCACCCCGGGTTTCTCGGTCCGGCTCCACGCGATGACGCGGCAGCCGAAGGCTTGGAAGAGCTGTGCCGTTCGAGTACCGATAGCGCCCGTACCGACGATGCCGACGATCTTGCCGTGCAGTTCCCGGCCAAGGAACGCTCCGCGCACCCCACCCTCACGGATGCTCCCGTCGAGGAAGGTAATTTTGCGGAACACGTCGATGGCCAAGCCTACTGCAAGTTCCGCCACTGCTTCCGTCGCATAGCCGGAGGCATTCTTCACTAAGATGCTGTGCTCACGGCAGTAGTCCAAATCGATGTGATCCAACCCCGTGAACGCCACATTGAGGAACTTGAGTGCCGGACATTGCGACAGCACGTCGGCGGTCAGCGGGATGTTCGAGATGATGGCCACCTCAGCATCCTTCATACGCTCCACCAACACGGCGGGATCCTCTTTCCTGTCCGGATACCAGACGAATTCGTGTCCTTTGGCGGCCAACTCCTGCTTGATGGACTCAGACCTTTCCGCGGTAATTCCTATCGGTTCAACTGCTACGATTTTCATTTTGATTGGTGATTTGTGATTTGTGATTTGTGACTTGTGATTTGTGATTGGTGATTTGTAATCTCTAACCCTTAACCCTTAATCCTTAAACCTTAAACCTTAAACCTTAACCCTTAATCACCCACCACCTTCGCCGTTTCCACTTGGAGTACGTCGCCGTTGTTGGGGTCATAGACGAAGGCTACCACTTGGCAGTTTCCAGGCACCCAGTCGGTTTTGGAGAGGTTGATGGAGGCCGCGAAGGTGTCGGTGTCGCCGGCGTACAGAAGGGCTCCGTATTGGATCGGGAAGCCGACCGGGTCGGTGATGGCGGTGCGCAACACGTGGTTGTGGACGTAATCCAGAATGTCTTCGCTGCCGTCCTTCTGCGGCTTCACGACACCGTCTTCAATGACGTAAGCCACGATATTGAGGGGGTACGGATAGTCCTGCAGCATGGTCACTTTCACGTTGGCTTTCAGGACCATGTCCTCGGGATCATACTCGTTGATAATCTGCACGGCGGTGCGGACCTTCGAGCGGTCGATTTCACGAATGACGGTGGCCCATTGCTCCCTCTGCCATCCACCCGACTTGTAGTTCCGGTTCATGATAGCCGACGGAATGGCATCGATATTGTACGAATCGCCGATCGTGTTGCCCGCTTCGGTGCGGAAGTCGTAGCTGTAGATGCTGCCCTGCGGTTTAGCCAATGCGCCGTAGTGGATGCCCACGGTCACGAGCGTGTCGCCGTACTGCTGGTGCAGGCTTTCGAGGATTTGGTGGCCCTGCGGACAGTTGACGCAGCGGTGTCCGGTGAATTCCTCCACGAGGACCTTGCGGTACACGCTGGCGGTGTCAATGTCAGGGAAATCGACCGTGACCTCTTCGTTGTTCACGATCACATAGTAATCGCCCTCAATCTTGTCGCATCCGGCGAGCACGAGGCAGCCGATCAGCAGGGCGCAAAGGGTTTTCGATATTCTATTCATACTGGATATGTTCTTGAAAAAACAGCGGCAAAGATACACAAATTACGAACACACGCGGCAAGGTTGTCAGATGATGGCGGTCCCGCAGATGAACTCCGACATCATGCGATACAGCTGCCGAAGCCGTTCGTCGTCCAGCTCGGACAATTGCGCCCGCATCACGTTCTCGTCGCGGCGGGCGGCCGGACCGGTCTGCGCCTCCGCGGGCGGCATCACCTCCAGCTTGTCCACGGTTTGGTGCAGCAACGGCAGCAGGATCTCAAACGGCAGACCTTTCTCCTGCAGCAGATCGTATGCGATGCGGCACATCGCATTGCTGAAGTTGCAGGCGAACACGGCGGCCAGGTGCATCCGCGCACGCTGTGTCTCGGAGACCTCGTAGCATTTCGGGGAGAGTTCCCGGGCCAGGTCCCACATCTGCGACTTGAAACGGCATGCGTTGTCGGACTCTATACAGAGCGGGACTTCCATTGCCCTCATATCCTGCGATTTGGTGAACGTCTGCAGCGGGTATATCACCCCATAGCTGTCGGCATAATTCTTCAGACGCTGGCAGGAGACAGTGCCGGAGGTCATAAAGGCCGCCGGCAGACGAAAGGGGAGCTGCGGCAAAACCGCTTCGTAGGCGTTGTCTGCCAAGGCGAAAACAAAGAGCTGATTGCCGGGTTTCAACTGCCGGATATCGTCAATAGCCTCCGAATCGGACAGCGCCGCTATCCGGCGGGCGTTCTCCAGCCTGCGGCTGTAGACCTGCGTGACGGGGAATCGCGACGACCCTTGCAGGCGCTGGGCCATCCAGGTGGCCACATTTCCGGAACCTATCAGCGTGATCATCAGTAAACGAAGGTGCTTCCGCCCACGAACTCACGCAGAATGGAGGTTCCCGGAAGTGCGCCGACGGGGATGGTTTTGAAGAACGAGAGCAGCTTGATCAGGCGCATGGCTTCGGCATATTCCGGCACGGTCTCCGGCACGCCGTAGAGAATCGGCATGGCGTAGGGTTTCAGTACCGAAAGTTCGAAAACCAACGAGGTGTTGACCATCACATCCGCATTCTCCTGGTACGGGAAGATGTTCTGTTCCTCGCCGCGCCGCACGCTCGGCCACCGGCGAATGGTATCGACGGCCGAGTAGCCGCGGTAGTTGTAGTCACGCACAATACGGC
>ONQE01000167.1 GCA_900319925.1 uncultured Bacteroidales bacterium
CCAGTGGCGGTTGTGGCGGACGGTCAGCATGATATCCGAAATCAGGCTTCTTTCACAAACAAGTCGTCCATCTTCACCTGCGTCTGCACGATGCCGCTATGGGCGTTCTGCCTGATTCCGTAAGTGGTGATCATGACCAACTGCAAGGCTTTGCGCGTATGAGTGGCTTCTCGGAACACCTGGAGTTTCTTTCTGAGCCTCTCTTCATAATCCTTGTCGATGGCAAACTCATCCACGGAGAACTTGATTTCGCCAATGTTGATCGTACGGTCGCGACGGTCGATGATGAGGTCAATCTGCGCCTTCCCGCTTTCCGAAGAGCCTTGCCAAGTGGAAATGTCCGTCAACAATGCGCTGATTCCGATGGCTTTCTTGATTTGGCTGATATGATCTTTGCATACTTGCTCAAAGGTCTGCCCCGCCCAGCTGCTTTTTGCCGGGTTGTCGAGAAAGTGGCTCCAAAAGTGTTCGTCGGGATTTTGCTTCCCTTTCAAGAAGCGAAGGTAAAACAGCGTGAAATAGTCGGAGAGCTGGTACACCACGTTCTTCTCATTATAGCCAAAGGTGTTGTATGTCCTTGCGAACTGACTGTCCGACAGGTTTTTCAGCATTTCCGTGAGAAGTCCGTTGTCTTCTAAATGTGTTTCGTTGACGATCTCTTTCCGGGTGAGGCCCGATTTCTTCGTGGCCAACGCTTCAATGATTTTCAGGTATCCTTTCGAGGTACCGAACAAGGTCGCGTAAAGGTGGTCGAACTCATCCCACAGCGGGCCTTTGGGCTTGAAGAACACAGCATCGATATTGGCGAGGTATGAGAGCTCGTTGTCGAGGAGTTTCAGATAATAAGGGATGCCGCCCATCGTCATGTAGCACTCCACAATGTCGTAACGGTTCCAATGGATGCCCCGCGAGACCAAATATCTTTCCGTTTCCTCGAGGGTGAACGGCTTCAGGTAGAGCCGTCGTGCGGCACGGTTGAACAAGCCACCCTTGTCGGACAGGATTTTTTTGGTGATCCACGTGGTAGCGGAGCCGCACACCACCAGCATGATGTCGTTCTGTTGGGCGCCCCAACCGTTCCAGAAAGATTCGAAGGCAGCCAAGAATTCGCTCTGCCGGGTGTCCAACCACGGAAGTTCGTCGATAAAGACGATTTTCTTCCTGTTTTCGTTAATGTTTTTCAGGAGTTTCTTCAATTCGGCAAAAGCCTCCAACCAGTCCGCCGGCGCCTTCTTCACGTCTGCGCCATATTCCTGCAGGGCGAGGTAGAAGTTCTTAAGTTGCGTCTTCTTGGGTTTCTTGTAAAGTCCCGTGACCTTGAAATCGTACGTGTCGTCGAAGAACTCCTTGACGAGGAAGGTCTTCCCGACGCGGCGGCGACCATAAACGATGACGAACTCCGATTCCTTGGAGTTGCGGTATTTTTCCAACTGGCGGATTTCATACTCACGCCCGATAAAGAGGTTCTTGTCCATAACGACTGCTTTTTCGGGTGCAAAAATAGAAAAAATATCATATCAAACTCAAGTGCGGAAACATTGTTTTTTTATTGGTTTTCGCACCCGAGTTTTATGCATGCCATGAAAAGTGAATGAACTCAGGTGCGGAAACAGCATATTTTTATATAGTTTCCGCACCTGAGTTTAATATAATTTGGTTGACCATTGTCTCTTTTATTTTGGTTGCAAAGATAATGAATTGTTGTGCACAGGCAACACTTTCTCAAAAAAATGTCGTTTGCGTGCAACACGGTCTCTTTTGGCAATTTGTTATTTCAACATTTTCAGCAACGACGATCGGCTCATATCGGTAGGATTGGTGCCGAGAACGCCTTCGGGAACGGGCACGCCGAGTTCTTCAAAATGCTTTATCCAATATTCGGGCAATTCCCCTTCAGCATCGCGCCAGTTCATCGGCTTCGAGGGGAAAATGTCGCCGAAGGCCACCTGGATGAACTCCGAACAGTAGTAGGCATCATTGTCGGGCAGGAAGGCGTTGTCGTAGGGTTTCCCGACCAGACTTTTGGCACGGGCGATAACCGCAACGGTGTCGAAGGGCACATTGAGACGGTAGATGTCGATATTCCCTCGGAAGAATCCGAGGTTGTGATTTCTTTCAAACTGTTCGTAGGATATGCGCTGCACACCCTTCTTTGGCGAGGCTTCGACGACCCACACATCGTCAGCGCTGTCGCGTTCCACCAGTGCCACGTGGGTGTATTCGCCCGTGCTGGCGGTGATCGCTTTCTCCAAGTCCGAGCGGCTGTTGTTCAGGAATATCAAATCCCCGCTTTGCAGGGTATATCTTGGGTGCAATGTGCTGTTGTCAAGGTATTCTCGCAACAGCATACTGTCGGGCATCGCCTCGCGCAGAGCCTGCCACAGGACAGGTTGGTAGGTGAAAAATTCTGCCTCGCGCCAGCACACGGTCATCGGCAGCAGCCACGGATAGTGCGTGTTTCCGCCAAGGTCAACGTGGGCGGAGGTTTGTCCCCAAACGGTGAGCTTATCACCCGCTTGGTTGACAAAGGTGACGTTGTAGCCGTACTGATTAGTGCTGCATATGTTCCCGGCGGCATATACCTTGTGCAAATCCAACGTGGTATCGGCCAAACCGAAGTCTTGCGGGATGGGATATTGGTGGTAACGCTCGCCGAGGCTCAACAGGGCTTTTTCCATAGATGATGCCGACAGTTGACGGATGTCAGAATCGCCATCAACAGCCACCGGGGTGGTCTTTTTCGTGGGTCCGTTGCTGAGATGAGGGTCGTAGTTCTCTCTGGTTTCCGTGCGGGTATCCTCCACCAGGCGGTCGCCATCGCGTCGAAAACCGATGGTTTCTTTATAAACTTGGTGTCCCAACGTTGAGAAAGTCATAATCTCCATACTTTGCAGACCTGACTTGACGAAAGCGGCTAACGGTTGTGGGTAAATGTAAGGCTCCACACGGCCGGCAGTGTCCACGCTGAAGTTCTCCCCCGCATAGTTCAGGATAATGACGCGGTCCTCGCGGTCAGGATCAGGGGTTGCACCGGCAATGTCGAGCGGACGTGCCACGCGGTACCAGCCTTTGCGGTCGCGGAGATAGACGCTTTTTTCATCGAAGCCCCACTGAAAATCCCCATGCTTGATGATTTTTTCTGGCTTAGCGAGTGCCTTCTCGGCCGTGAGAAACGGACATTGGTCCACTACCCTGTTGGCATCCACGCGCATCACCCCTTCGTTGACCCGGCAATAGAGACGACCTTCGTGCATCCCGATGATGAACAGCGCGTTCACGTCTATTGGTTTCCATCGGTCGATGTCCTCCATCAGGACGACTTGCCCGTTGTCGTTTAGCGCCCACAACATTCCGGTAGCAGTGTCCACCTCGAAGTCCCGTAGTGTCAGCGGGGTGCTTTGCCAGCGACCATTCCCTCCGATTGCGGTGTAATAACTTTTGCCGCCTTGCGTCACTATCAGGTGGTTTTTCCACGGTCGGACACGTTTCACTCCTTTGCAGTACGGAGAGGCAAGGCGGTGGCTGGTGCGCCAGTTGTCGGAGGTGCTGTAGAGTCCTCCTTCACGGATGGCAATCCAGCCGCTGTCGGCCGAAAGCATGTAGATGTCCTGGATGTTCGTCTTGTCGTTGAAGGCCGTATTATACAGTACGGAGAAAGTGCGCCCGCTGTCGGTACTGAATGCCAAATAACCGTTCTGGGAGCCCGTCCACATCATTCCTCCTTGGCCGCGCCAGACAGGGTGGAACCACTCATGTCCCCGTTTACTGTCATACTTGATTTTGGTATATCTGAACGAGATCATTCCCAGCGGCAGGCTGTTCGACAAATGTTCAACCCAGGATACCACCCCAGGTATCTTGGCGGACTTGTCTGCATCTGTATCTGTGCGGCCCTGGATCAGAAGAGAGGAAAACTCCCGCCACATTTGCACCGGTAGTTCCTGAAACTGCGGTATCGGCAGGGAAACCTTTCCTTTGGGCACCTTTTTGAATGTCCACAATGTAAACTGTTCATTTATCGCGCCCTCCCTTGTAAAATAGTCCCCACCGCATGAGGTAAAACCAAGGACTGTTTCCTGATTCGCTATGAGCAGTACCCGCCTTGACTGGACCGTCAGCAGCTCTGCGAAATTATCCGGAATGGCAATAT
>ONQE01000131.1 GCA_900319925.1 uncultured Bacteroidales bacterium
ACGCAGGCAGTATCGTCAGTTCATAGTACGCGATTGTATCGACCGGCACTCCGTCCACCGTCTTGGTCCCGTGATGCTCGTACACCCCCGAGACCGTCCCCGCCGCGAACACCGTATCGAAGGGCGCGAAGTAGTGGTCTTCCTTTAGAGAGCAGAGCGTGTCGCTGTAGTGGACGTTGTTGTTGACAGTCAGCAGAAGGGTGACGATGCTGTCGCAACCGTGAACTGTTTGGAGAGTGTCTCTGTACTCGTAATCACCCGGCAACGAGATGTCCAAACCGTCAAAAAGATCGCTCAATTGAGACGTATAAGGTTGCGGCGAGGTATAAACCGTTTCATAGAGAGTATCTGAAGCGGGCCAAAACACGGTCACATTAGCGGCTAACGAAAGCGTATCGGAGCGATAGACAGCCACAGCTCCGTATGAGGTCGTGACTGACGGACTTACCACAGTATCTCCAGACGAACGACTATCGGTCCAATAGGCCTGAACCGAAGCCGTATCCGGAAAATCCCGTACAAGACGCACATATTTCGCCGTCATTCCCGATACACTTTCCAGCCTCATATTGGAGGCTATGGAATAGGCCTTCTCCGAAGGATCTCTCCAGATTGTGGAGCTCCAATGGGATCTTGTACAAAGCGAGGAGATATTGCCACCATAGGACTCGAAAGCGGGAGACAAGTAGGCCACAGACGCATACAGTTTGTACAGCTGCATCACATCTGGGATGTACCAACCCTCGAATTCAATAGCGTTTGCCGCGG
The DNA here is from genome assembly GCA_900319925.1 of uncultured Bacteroidales bacterium. GTDB lineage: Bacteria > Bacteroidota > Bacteroidia > Bacteroidales > WCHB1-69 > F23-D06. The sequence goes on from ONQE01000131.1 coordinate 769, forward strand.
GCGACACTCCCGATTCTGCCAGCACCTGTGTACTGCGCCGACCATGATTCTCCCACCCTGCAATATTGCGGAAGGAGATTCCACCAAACGGGGTGAAAATCTCCACCAGAGCCTGCGGTTTGACTCCCGACCACAAGGCGAATTGCCCGTCCAAGTCGTTGAGTGCCGCCACGGTACCGGTCGTCGGATCGTCCGGATTCACATAAAAGACCACCCCTTTCGTACCATCTTCGAAGGTGTACAAATCTCCCAGCTTATAGACTTGTCCTTTAGCGACAGCTACTCCCAGCACCATGGAGATGAGGCAAAACACAAACTTCAAAATGACATTAATGTTCTTCATATTCTATTTGTTGTTAGGTTTTTAAATTTATAAGATTAAAATTTCGTAACAGGTCTCACACATGCTGGATAGTCAAATTCGCTACTAATCCAATCGGAACCCAAGAACAACCAGACTTGAGAAGCAGTACGGAATGTGGAACTCCAATAGCTAGAGGATGCGAAATTCTGGTATGCGGAATTCGTTTGGCATAAGCGGTTCATGGTCTTCCGGACCTCCCAAGCATTGCCTTGAAGGATGCTGAGTTCGGCATACGAAGGCAAATACCAACCGTGCGGCTCTCCATCCGCTTTCAACGTGCTGTGGTTGTAATAGTAACAATAACTCGCAGCCGTGGCGTCCGTCGCGAAATCTACACCGGAATAGGCTTCGTCAGTGACCTTCAGATGCAGTGTATTGGCCTCTCCGTCCACATCCAAAATAGCGTCTTGCGGGTAATAGTATAACTGGGACATGATTATATGCGGAGTAGTGAACGAAAACACCCTGTTGGTTTCGACGAGAGCCACCGCCAACCCATGGATTCCCGTTGGGTCAACGTGAAAGACCACCCCTTTCGGGGCCTTGCCGCTGACGAGGAACGAATCAACGGGCAACAGCGATCCATCGGTGCAGAGCACATCGCCCGGCCGCACCTTTCGGCTCATCAAGGAGTCCTGTCGGTAGGCGTCCGACAAGCTTGCCGAAAGGGTGAGTGTGGCGGAATCGTCCCGACAGATCTCGGCACCCGTGCACTCCGCATCAAAAACGGTGAGGTAGAGCACGTCGAGGCGGTCGCAATCATCTGGATTTTTGAGAAGTATCGAATATCGACCGCTTTCGGTATAGAGGCTGTCATGCCATACGAAACCCGTCCGCTGCGCCGCCGTCGCCGTAGTCACCGTCTCCATCGGCGGATTGACGGTAAGATGGAAATGGACCGAAGAGTCGCAACCGTTCCCATCAGCGGCCGGGAAGGTTTTCGTATAGAAGTAGTTGCCGGCTTTCCGCATCGCACGAGCCATCTCTTCAGAAGAAACCACATCGGGCACCATTCCGTAGGGGTCATCATAGACGAGTGTCTGGCTTTGGCATACCTCATCTTTATATAATATGGTATTGCTTCGATGGACGTCAGCGACGGCAATGCCAGGGGAAGCCTCTACCACAGCACTCCAATCGGAGCCCACCGTCTTATTTCCCAAGTAACAAACGGTCATGGTGTTCCCGGCCGCCACAACCGTATGCGATGGTGCGCTTCTGTCGGTCAGGTCAAGGAGCAACGAATCGGCATGAGGTTCTGATCCGGAGAACACCAACAGATGTCCGGCACCGACAAGGTTGAGGTCGTCGAAATGGAGGCTCACTCGCGTACCGTCGGAGGTGCGGAAACGGTGGATGAGACGCTCTCCCGAGGAGCTACTGCTGTCTATCCCTCCCGAATCATAGAACCGCAGATGTCGCCCGCAGGAGAGAATCGTTTCCCCATCACACATCGACATCACACTGTCTGTCAGCCCGTTGACACTCGGGCACTCTCCCTCTTTCTGCAAAGAGACATACAGCAAGGTCCTCCTGACAATACCAGCGGTGTCGTAAAAGCTTCCCTGACCATCCTCCAAAATGGTATCCGATTTCAGCAGCTGCGTTTGATAATAATCCCCGTACCACCGGAGTATGTATGGAACCGAATCGGTGGCCTCTGCGGAAAGCAGGGCATCTCCACCATAACATACTGTATCGAAAGTGGTTATCACGCGGCACGCTTTGGCAACATCCGTACGTAAATGGATAAAGATCGTATCGTCGGGATCTGTAATAAGGTATTCACATCGGTCATCCTTGATACTGACGGGATAGATTTTGGCTGCCGAAAGCGTCGAGAAAGTGTCCGTGACCGTCACTCCGGAGGCGGAGGAATAGTCGCGGACGCTGATTCCAGAGGCATTGGCGAAGGCGATGGAAAACGGAAGGTCGCCGGATGGTATCTCGCTATGCGGGGTAAAGCGCACCGTCATCACCTCGCCAGGGCAGACGGTGGTGTCGGGTGCAATCGAGATCGTCGGCGAAGGCAGGACCGAGAGATGGATACTGTCGATAATTTCATCCGTGCAATTGGTCTGCCGGATCACCACCTTGTACCAGCCGCCTTCGGCACCACGCGGCACGTATGCATACGGGTCGGACGTGGTCGCGGTGAAGCCTCCCGGCCCTGACCACTCATATTGCCAGATGTCCCCGATGGCCAAAGCGTGGATCTGCAGCATAGATCCTTCGCACGCGGTGGTCTCCGTCAATCCACCATCGAACCACAACTTCTGCAGCCCTGCCATCACGACAGGCTGGAAATTGACGTGGAAATAAGCGTTGCAGGAGTCTTGGACCAAACAGGAAAGGGTCTGCGAACTGTGCATGGGAACATTGGGGAATATTCCGGTATGGTTGACAGCCAAAACATTGCCCTGCTTGTCCGGCTGGTCATAAAGGGTGAAGGTGTAGGGCGGGATTCCGTGGCCGGCGCTCACCCTTGCGCTGCCTTCCGTGGAAGAGGCGTCACACAGCACGGCGAATGCCTCTTCAAACTCCACCGTGGCTGCGTCCAGATGGAACGTGTCATAGCGGCAGATGTCCGACGAGCATACGTCCACGTTAAAATTCGGACAAACCCGCAACACATATCTCCCGGGCATCGAGAAAACGAAATGCGGAGTGAAATGGCTTTCCACATCGACCAGCGACGCATTCGGCGCCTCCACCACCGTGGCTTTCATCGAAACGTTCTGAAACACAGTGTCTAACGGGAGACCTGTGATCAGAGAGGTATTGGTCCTCACCCATTGGTATGCGCCGTGTGGGTAGTCGATATACAAATTGCCGCAATCCGTGCTTGTGACGCATTCAACCTCCTGGGACTGCCGCATCTCCATAAAATCGCCAAACGAGACCCTCTCTGAAAGCACCTGTGTGCCGCAAGAGGTGGTCACCTCAAACTCGTATGGTCCAGTCGGCAGACAGAAATCGCTGATCACCAATGAAAAGCCGCTTGCACCGCCCGTTATGGCCGCTGTATTCGCGACGCTGTCCTTCACAATCGTCCAAGTTTTGTCAGCAGCCCGATACACCGCTTCGAAATTGTACAGGTTGTTGAGGGGACTGCGAACCAATCTGATAACCGTACCGTCTGCCGGGCCGCCGAAATCCGTGGACCGATACACACGCACCCACCGCAAATCGGTACAGCACTTGCCTCCGTCATCCTTGTAGCTGACATTCCAACAGACCGCCCTTCGGCCAACATGACGGACGTACCGGAGGGTATCGAAGGTAGCAAAAAGTTCGCACCCCTTAGCATCGAGAAGGCGACGTTCAACGGGAATGGCGAACACCGAATCCTGCCACTCACCGTAAGCGGAGACCACGTCTTCATAGGTCAGATGCGATTTTTCCGTAATAATCGACACCGTGTCTCGCTTGATGACCGATTCCGTTCGCGTGTCCGTATACACCCAAGTCAACGGATGTGTGTAGTGATAGCGGTAATATTCATCTTCTATATCCAAAAACACATCGTTCGGAGAATATTGCGGGGATGCCGATTCCTTATAATAACGGATGGAGTAGCTCTGCCTGTGCCAGAACTCGACATTCACGCACCCGCCTTCCTCTTCTCTGACGGAATCCGTAAGATCCACGCTGTCTTTTTCGAAAAAGAGTTCATTCGGTTTCAGCACTTGAAACACCCCTGTAAAAGAAGAGGATCCACAACCCGTAATTTTGTATTCGAAGCGGATATCATGGTTCCAAATGTCACAGTACTTTGTGGCCGATCGGATTGTGTCGTACAAATAGAAGACATGGTCACCAAACGTCGTAACATCTTCAGAAATGGTGTGCCACGAATCATCCGCTACACCGTCGAAGCTGAAACGATAACGAGCGTATTTGCGGAAAACGTCGATTATCTCGTTAACTGGGAAGGTATAGCCGATGTAGATTTTCACCACATTGCTGTCGGCGAAATTACCGGAGGAGGCGAACATTCCGACGATGCTTGGAGAACTCAAATGAAACGTCGAGACTGTCGCCACTACATCAGGCAGACCATAACCGCAACCGTCCTCCACATGGAACGACCAATTTCCACCGGACAGGCTGTCTATGGAGTAGTAATCCTTATAATCGTAGGCAGCCTCAGAAGTGCCGTTGTACTGCCGATCGTTGAATACGACGGTGCGGAGGGAATCGCCATTGGCATTATTCCTAACGGTCACTGTATAGGGGAATTGTCCGTAAAGGATACGCAGCTGCACCCTTCCGATGTCCTCACAGGAGATGGTATAGAGGGTTCCTGCATCATCCTTTTTGAGCCTCGCATCGAACGGCACAGCTGCCGCAGTGGGTTTCTGGTAGGTGGTGGCGACAGTCAGGACAGTCTGCGTGTCAACCCGGGTAAAACCGCCGACACTATCCGCCAAGAGGCCCTCCACGCCCACGATATACGTACCGTAATTAACGGTCAACGTGTCAATTCCACCGGAATAATACCAACCTGCGTAGTGTGTCGAATCTGATGCGGTCATTTTGTAATAGACGCGCACTTGCGTCAGCTGCGGCGGCAAACTGTCCAGCACCGCCCCGGAATCGTCCGTCAAGGCATAGACCACTTTGCCATTATTATAGCAAGTAGCGTCCACCGTTGAGAAACGGACATGGAGAAAATCGTTTTCCTGCGCAAACAGCGCTCTTGACAGAAAAACCGTCATAAAAGCCATCAAAATGGGTAGTTTTTTCTTCATAGCATGTTTTTTTAAGAATTAATTGTTAAAATTGCATCATTTTTGATTCGTTTTTCACTGCGCAAAAATATAAATTTTCCTTACCGTTACACCTCAATTGTAAAATTATTTTTCGTTTTCATTTTTTAAGAATTAACTGTTAATTTTTATGTGCAGAAAAAAATGGTCAGAAAGGCTCAGCGCGCCGGCCTTAAGACGATGGTCTGGACGGTC
>ONQE01000033.1 GCA_900319925.1 uncultured Bacteroidales bacterium
CATTGACAGGAATGATTTCAAGGTTTGTTTCTATAATATGTGGTAATACTTTGACGATAGGTTCGGGTACGATTATTTGCCCTTTAGCATTTTTCACGACTATTTCATGAAGTGAAACCACACTGACATATCCCTTGTTCTCATAGTCCTCAATAAAATCAACAATTTGTTCTGGCAGTCGCTTTTCGTCGTATAGGAAGTATGATAAAACTTGAGTATCAATTAGGTATTTCATTTAATGGAAAAATTCTATAATCAAAGGCATCTTTGGAAATGTACATTCTCCCCTTGTAGAGTCCCCTGAGTTTGGTCACGGAACTCTTTCTTTTGTCTTTTCTTTTGGCGTATTTTTTCGCCCATTCGTCTAAGTCTATCCTCATATCACTTTTCTTTTCTATATGAACACTATTGTTATCACTAACCGTGATGGTTTCACGTGGCAAAAATACAACAAAATTCATTACTCGTCAAGTATTTTTTGATTTTATGTTAATCGTTGATATTCAAGCATGTGCGAAAACAAATTAACAATTAAAATACGATTAGTTAATTATTTTTCCTCGATTTTCGCAAAAAAGCCACATTAAAAGACTTCACGTAGGACCCTCGACTGAAAAAAAATCGTATCTTCGCCGCATCATCCAACAATCCTCATAGTATGTATAAAAGGATCATCCCAGTATTGATAGCGCTGTTGGTCAGCGTGTTCGCCACATTCGGACAGTCGATGTTGTGGAAGGTGAGCGGCAAGAAGATGAAAGCCCCCTCCTATTTGTACGGCACCATCCACATCCAGGACGCGCGGGTGGCTTCGTTCGACACCACCGTGCTCAACGCGCTCAACCGCTGCGAAGCCTTCGCCATGGAGGTGCTGTTGGACGAAATCAACATGCGCGGCATCCAGAAGGCGATGATGATGCCCGAAGGCAAGTACCTCAACACGCTGCTGTCGCCTGAGGATTTCGCCCTGTTGGACAGCATCTGCAAGGCGAAATTAGGGATCAGCGCGATTTTCATGAACGGCATGAAGCCCTTCTTCGTGAGCAGCACCTTGGAGCAGCTCGACCTACGGCAGGATGCCGAGGATGCGTTGGACTTGTTTCTGCTCAAGAAGGCGCGAGAGTACGGCAAGGTCTGCTTCGGATTGGAAGAGTACATGGACCAGATCAGGGCCATCGACGCCATCAGCTTGAAGGAACAGGCGAATATGTTGAGTCAAATGCTGCACGACACGGCGCAGGTGTCCCAGGATTTTGAGGACATGCTGGAGGCTTACCTCCGGTTCGAGCTCGACAGTCTGGCGGCGATGACGCAGGACACCGCCCTCCCGAAGAAGTTCGAGAAAGTGCTGGTCAACGACCGCAACGTCACGATGGTCAAGCGGTTCCTGACGATTTCCGGCGAGCACACCGTGTTCTGTGCCGTGGGGGCCGCCCATCTCGCGGGCACGAAGGGCATCATCGCCCTGCTGCGCAAGAAGGGTTACACAGTGGAACCGGTACCGTTCACGTGGAAGTCTGAAGAGTGACCGGTTTTGGAGGTTCAGCGTACCATAAACTTTTGTACTTTTGCCGACTTAAAGTGATAATATGAAAAACACCTATACTGACAAAGTCGTCTGGATTACGGGCACCTCCTCCGGCATCGGGAAGGAGACTGCCTTTCGGTTCGCGGAGGCGGGGGCGCGGCTGATCCTCACCGCCTTGGAGCCCGATCTGCTGGAGCAGGTTCGCGAGGAGTGTCTGCGCATCGGCGCGAAGGCCGTCACCTGTCTGCCGTTCGACCTCGGGCAGACCGACGCGTTGCTGCAGCTCGCGCAGGATGCCCTCAACGCCTACGGGCGCATCGACGTCTTCTACAACAACGCCGGCATCAGTCAGCGCGGCACCACCGTGGAGACCGACATGGCTGTCATCCGCAAGGTGATGGACATCGACTTCTACGCACCGGTCATCCTCACGAAAGCCGTGCTGCCCACGATGATTGCGCAAGGCGGCGGTCAGTTGGCCGTCACCACCAGCATTGCCGGGCTCTTCGGGTTTCCGCTGCGGTGCGCCTACTCGTCGGCCAAGCACGCGCTGTACGGCTTCTTCGAGACCGTGGCGGCCGAGAACTACAAGGACGGCATCCGTGTCACCATCCTCACGCCCGGTCGCGTGCAGACCAACATCTCCGTCAATTCGTTGGAGAAGGACGGCCGCAAGCACGGCAAGATGGACGCGGGGCAGGCCGGCGGCATCACCCCCGAGAAGGCCTCGCGCATCATCTTCAACGCAATCGCCAAGGAGAAGCGCGAGCAGCTTGTCGGCAGCTCCGAACTCATCATGGCCCACATCAAGCGGTTCTTCCCGGGATTGTGCGCGAAGTTGGCCCGCAAGATCAAGCCGATGTAACGATGACGCATCGCCTCGGAGAGGCGACACACACGCAGTGCAATTAACACCATACAAGCGAAGCGCAGTGTGGTGAAACACCATACAAGCGAAGCCCAGTGTGGTGGTCACGAACGAACGAAACAACAAAATCATACCAATATGAAACCAACCCTCTTAATCCTCGCCGCCGGTATGGGAAGCCGCTACGGCGGACTGAAACAGCTGGACCAGATGGGTCCGAATGGTGAAACCATCCTCGACTACTCCGTGAAGTACGCCGCGCAAGCCGGCTACGGCAAGGTGGTGCTCGTCATCCGCCGCAGCATGGAGGCCGACTTCCAGGAGTACATCCTGCCGAGATACAAGAACGTCATCCCTGTGGAGTACGTCTTCCAGGAGCTCGACATGTTGCCCGCCGGCTTCTCCGTGAACCCCGAGCGCGTGAAACCCTACGGCACCGCGCACGCCATCCTCGTGGCGAAGGACGCCATCCAGGAGCCCTTCACGGTAATCAACGCCGACGACTTCTACGGCAAGGAGCCCTTCCAGATCTTGGGCGACTACCTGCGCGATGTCACGGCCAACGATCCCGCCGCCTTCGCGATGGTGGGCTATCGGTTAGACAAGACCCTGTCGGAGAACGGCACGGTGTCGCGCGGCGTCTGCCAGGTCGATGGCAACGGCTACCTGACCACCGTCAAGGAGATGCGCAAGATCGCCCGCACGGCCAATGGCATCCAGAACGACGAGGACGGTGTGGTGACCCCGCTCACCGGCGAGGAGCCCGTCTCCATGAACTTCTGGGGCTTTTCCCCGCGCTTCTTCGACCGTTTAGAGTCGATGTTCTCGCAGTTCCTGAAGGACAACGAAGGCAACATCAAGGCCGAGTTCCCGATTCCGGACGCCGTCTCCGCGGTGATGGCCAGCGGCGACGCCCGAGTGCGCGTGTTGCACACCACTGCCGACTGGTTCGGTGTCACCTACGCCGAAGACCGACCGATGGTGGTGGAGAAGCTGAAACACGTGGAATAATAAGACGTGTGACGTGTGATGAACGATGAACAGGACGTTGTAGGGGCGAATAATTATTCGCCCTTACTGTTATTATTTCCTGAGACCACATCATATACCGGCACGGGGAAGACCCGTTCCATGGCTTCGACCAGCAGCGATGAGGGCAGTTCGAATCCGCTGGGCGCCACGGGATTAACCGTCACGGCGAGCAGGTTCGGACGTTTCAGCACGCAGAGTCTCCCGCCCTTGCTTTGGAAGAGCCGTAGCGTCATCGGGGAGACGAATATCTTAGTGAAGTCCTTCACGACGACGGCGCACCCTTTCGCCTCGGGCTGCATCTTCAGGAAGTTCAGCATCATGTCGGTGAGGATGCCGCTGATGAACAGCTGGTTGCCGTGAGCGAACAGTTCGGTCTTGTATTTGTCGGAAAGCAGCGACGACGGGATGTTCAGCGACACGGGATTTCCGTTCTCCATAGCGAAAATTCCGTTCTCGATCTGAAGCAGTTCGTCTGCTTTGTCCGTTTCGTATTCGGGAAGTTGCATCAGGGCGTACAGCTCGGAGGTTTTCTTCACGATGGTGTTGAGGTCGGGGGCGATGGCCGCGCCCGTGGAGAGTATCAAGCCGTCGGTGATGGTCGGGGCGGCATGGCTTTTGCGCGACAACGCTCCGTCGACGATGGTCAGTTCGACGCCGTACTCCCCCATCCTATCGAGCACCCTGCGCACACCGCCCGTGGTCGCCGGACCCGAGAGAATCACCTTCCCGCGATGCAGCACCCGCGCCGTCACCAGACGGCCCAAGGAGGTGCTGTCGTCGGACAGGTCCACAATCTCCGACAGCAGCTGCCGTTGGCGGTAGTGGTATTCCGATGTCACGAAGAGCGTCCCTTCGTAGAGTTCGATTTCGGGCTTCTCGGTCTGCGTCACCTGGTCGGTTTTCTCGCCGTCGATGCCGATGCTCGTCACCGCCACCCGCGTCCCGCGCTCTTGCAGCCGGTCCAGCAGGTAGTTGAGCGTCACCGTCTTGCCGGTATTTTTCGCCATACCGGTAATAGAGAGGGTGCGACAGCTGAGGATGTGATCTAATATCATAGTTAGCAGTGAGTAGTTAGCAGTTAGTAGTTAGTTTCTCGGATTGTCACTGTACTTGGGGAATTTTTGGGTTTTTGTTATTGCAGACAAGATTTTCACAAGTTCCAAATTGTCGTTCCGAATACTTTCATACTGAGGACCTGTGATATATGCATTTTCGAACAGCATATCAATCCAAAATAAAGATTCTGAAGATTCTTTATAAGCGATATACATCTTTGCGTAAAAATCTTTCTTTGACTGAGCACACAACGCTTCACTTATATTAGCTCCGATACTCGTTCCTGAACGCAAAATCTGCTTCGACATAACAAACTCCCTTTTTTGTTGCTGTAAATATTGATGCATTTTTATGATTCTTGACGCAAAGTCCCTGCTTTTTTCTAATACAATACTATGTTTCATGTCAAACTCTTCTCTTTTTATTTTCAACAGATTTGCAAAAATAAAAAGAAGGAGAACAAGTCCGTATTCTCGACGAGAATAATTTCAACACACAACAGTTTATATCCCGAGAACTGCTAACTGCTAACTACTAACTACTAACTGCACATCAGTCGTTCAATGTCAGCGACTTCCACCGGCACTTCCGCCATGAGGTCGATGGGCGTGTCCGCGACGACCACGTCGGTTTCGATGCGGACGCCGATGCCCTCCTCGGCGATGTAGATGCCGGGTTCGCAGCTGAGCACGTTGCCGGGCTGAAAGACCCAGTCGCGCTGGCCCACGTCATGGACGTCCAATCCGATGAAGTGGCTGGTATTGTGCATATAGTACTTCTTGAAACAGGGCATCGCAGGATCCTGGTTGGCGACATCCTCCTCTGTGTATAATCCCAGCTTGATGAGTTCCTCGTCCATCCGTTTGAAGACATAGTCGTTGATTTTGTGGATGGTCATGCCGGGCTTGAAGAGCGGGATGGTCTCCTTATAGATAGCGAGAACAGCCTCATAGACAGCCTTCTGCCTCGGGGTGAACTTGCCGTTCACGGGCACGGTGCGGGAGCAGTCGCCGGCGTAGTTGGCGTACTCCGCGCCGAAATCCATCAGCAGCAGATCGCCGTCCTGCATCTGCTTGTCGTTCTTGATGTAGTGGAGGATGCAGGTGTCGGGACCGGCGGCGATGATGGGCGCGAACGAATGGATGGTCGCGCCGTTGCGTATCACCTCGTAGGTCATCTCGGCCTCGATCTCGTATTCGTATTTCCCGGGTTTGATGGCGGTCAGCGCCCGGCGGAACATCTTGCCGGTAATCTCGCACGCCTTCTTCATCGTCTCCAGCTCCTCGGCGCACTTGACGTTGCGCAGCGGGTAGAGGATCGGGGCGAGGCGACGGTAGTCGTGCAGCGGATAGTCTCTCTTCATCCGCTCGGCAAAGCGGATCTCGCGAGTGGGCAGTTCCTGCCGGAAGCGCGGGTCTTCGGGAATGTGGAGATAGACATGCTCCGACTGCACCATTACGGCGTTGAGGACGCTCTCGAACTCCTCGTTGAAATAGACGTTCTGGATGCCGGAAATCGCTGTGGCGTCGGCTTTGGAGAGCCGATGGCCGAACCAGACGATCTTCTCGGGCGACGGGTTCTTGATGAAGAGGGCTTCGCGGTAGGCGGGGTTCGGGTGCCACGGGGCGAGCAGCAGGGTGGTCTCCTCCTGGTCGATGCCGCAGAGGTAGAGCAGCTCGGAATTCTGCCGGAAGGGGTGCGTGGTGTCGCCGCAGCGCGGGTACTCGTCGTGCGAGACAAGCAGTGCGACAGCGTTTTCCGCCATCTCGCCGACCACATTGCGGCGATTGCGGGTATAAAATTCAGCTGACAGAGGTTGGTAACGCATAGTCATAAATATTTGAGCGGCAAAGATACGATTTTTAGCGGTCGGCAGCCATTTGGTTCAAATGTTATTTCCCCCATGAAAGTTGCCGGAAAAAACGTATCTTTGCGACCATTTTAAAAATGACAGACAATGAAAAAAAGGAATACCATCCCGACCATACTCATCGCATTGATTCTGGCCTCGGGCCTTGGGGCCGGCGCCCAGCAGGACTCCTGCGCTATCGCCTCCCTGCCCTATTTCGAGGACTTCTCCTCTTTCGCCACAGGGTATTTCCCCGACACCTCCTGCTGGAAGAAACACGCGCAGTACACGGGCTATTACGGCTACCCGACGATTGCGGCGCAGGGGTTGGGCGGCAGCAAATGTCTGCGCCTCCCCGGAACCGGAAGCTACAGCGGCGTCGCCATGCCCGCCTTGTCGGAATCTTTCGCGATGAACAACGTGTCAGTTTCCTTTTATCTGAGAGTCAGCATGACGGCCAACCACCTCATTGTGGGAGTGATGACGGATGCCTTGGACGAGTATTCGTTCACGCCCGTGGACACCGTCTATAACCCGACTACCGCCGAATTTTACCTTCACCACGTCTACCTGAACGGTTACGCGGACAGCGGCCGGCACATCGCGTTCCGCTGGTTGGACAACGACGACCCGTTCACCGCCACGTATGCCTTGGTTGATGACATCACCGTGCAGCTGACCCCGCCCTGCGCCATGGTCGAACGTCTCACCGCGAGCGACATCACCGGCACCACGGCTCGGATCCGCTGGGAGGAGGGACCGCTCGGCACCCCCGGCAGCTACACCATCGAATACCGCAGCCCGGGCGCGTCCTCAACGGTCATCCCCAATGTGACAGACCACGAATTCATCCTCAACGGTCTCGAGCACAACACCTTCTACACGGTCTATGTAACGACGCATTGCGACAGCAGTCTGTCCAGCCTGACCGACAGCATCTGCTTCACCACGGCCTGCCTGAGCGGCGGAGACCTGCTTTTCGGACATGACCCCTACGTTTCCGCCCACAGTTTCCCGGGGTGCGCATACGCCCTGTCGGAGGAGATTTACACTGCCTCAGACCTCGGAGGGGCACGTACCTTGGAATCGCTTTCCTTGTACTGCACATCCGCCGGCGTCAGCCGCAATGTGGCTGTCTATCTGATGCCCGTGGAGCAGACCTCACTCACCCATTTCATCAACATCGACAACACGGCCACGAAAGTGTATGACGGCGTGGTAACCCCGACGACGGGCTGGATCACCATCGACTTCGACAACAACTATCACTACGATGGGGCAACCAATCTCATGTTAGTGATCGACGATAACACCGGCACAACCGGTTCCAACAGCGCTTTCCACTTCGCAAGCAGTCCTGAAGGCAACATTATCCGCATATCCAACGGCTATTACACTAATTACAACCCCGCCAACACCAACAATTACAATGGCACCATCTACCACTACCGGCATCAGATCCGTCTCAACGACGTCTGCAGCAACCAGTCGGGGTGCTTCGCGCCGTACGTTGCCATCGGCGCCGTGTCGGACACGCTCGCCGAGCTGGACATCTACTCCAGCGACGGCGGCGACCAGTGGACGGTGGAGCATCGCCGCGCCGGCGACAGCCTCTGGACCACCGCCAACTATGTGGTCGGCAGCCCTTACTACCTGACAGGCCTCGACCCGAACACCCTGTACGAGGTGCGGGTGAGCCCTGACTGCGGAGGCAGCGGCCCCGCCCATTGGACCACCCGCACGTTCCACACGGACTGCGGCCCCATGGCGCTGCCCTACACCGAACATTTCGACGAATGCGCGGTCACCGACGGCGATTTTCTCCGCTGCTGGAGGCGACACTCCACCTTGCCGTCTCAACAAGCGCGCGTGGTCACCAACTTGGCACAGGCACACAGCGGCGAACACTATCTTGCCATCCCCACGACGGCGAACAACACAACCATCGTGGCGCTGCCGGAGTTCACCGCTCTGCCGCTCGATTCGCTGCAGGTGGAATTCTACCTCTCGCATCCGGGCAACGCCATCCTCGAAATCGGCGCCATGACCGACCCGGACGATTCTTCCTCATTTCAGACGATCGACACCCTATCGGCATTCTATGAAAACACTTACGAAATTATATCCTATTCATTGCACCAGTATGCCGGCAACGGAACGCACATCGCCTTCCGGGTGTCAGGAGGCACTGGCGGCGAACTGAGACTCGACGATCTGACCGTTTCGGCTGCGAAGACATGCCACGTGCCGCTCAGCGTAAACGTGCTACAGACGAAAGCCTTCTCCGCCGAAATCGCCTGGACGGAGGCGGGCGACGCGAACCACTGGAGCATCGAGTACGGCGTCAACGGCTTCACCCCGGGATCGGGCACGGTCGTGACCGCCGACACCAACCCGTTCCTGCTCACCGGGTTGCTGGCCAACCACACCTACAACTTCTACCTGCGCAGCGACTGCGACTCCACGCACCACAGCGACTGGACCAACGTTTACACCTTCGACACGCCCTGCTTCGAAATCGACCATTTCCCCTATACCGAGAATTTCAGCATTCCCGGTTCCGGCAACGGATTCCACGACCTCCCCGAATGTTGGAACCGGCTGAACAGCGAATTCATACAAGTCTATGGAGGAACGCTCGGATTCAGCTACAACGGCGGAATTGCCGTCATGCCGCGACTCAGCGATTTCGATGCCAACGGAAACCCAATAGACATCCGGCATCTCAAGTTGGACTTGGACGCCTCCTACTATGACGGGGACGACCGCGTATCGGTCGGCGTGATGACCGACCCCAATGACGCCTCCACATTCCAAGACGTGAAAGAGATCAATGTTGGATACAACTACTCATCGAATTACAGGCACGACGAGGTCTATTTTTACGGATATTTCGGTAACGGACGGTATATCGCCGTCAGGAACCACCACGGTTCATACGCTTCAGTCGATAACTTCGTGCTCTCCCCGATCGATTTCTCCTGCGCCCCTCCCGACAGTCTTCAGGTTTCAGAAATCGGCCGCGACAGTGCCGTGGTGACCTGGACGGCCGGGCTGTTAGGCTACCCGATGGAATACACGGTGCAGTATTCTGTGCAGGGCGACAGCCTCTGGACCACCGCTGCCGACCACATCGCCGCGCCGCCATTTGTGCTGACAGGGCTCACCCCGCACACCTGGTACGACGTGCGGGTGCGCACCCTCTGCTCCGACAGCACTTACGGGGCCTGGACCTACATCACGTTCGTCACGGAATGCACGCCGGTGGACACGTTCCCGTTCACAGAGAATTTCGACCAATACGACCATTTCCCGGAATGCTGGTTCCAGGAGTATGTGAGCGGGACATTCGACTGGCGGGTGATCCGTCCCAGCAGCAACCCTTATGGCTCGCACAGTCCCCTAAAGGCGATTTGTCTCTTCAATGAAAGCTCGGGCGCCAACCAGTGCACCCGGCTGATCACGCCCGTCCTGCAACTGCAGGGACAGCCGCATGTCATGCTGAAGTTCTGGCATTACCACCGCCAGTTATACGCCGGCAACCTCGACACGCTGGCCATACAGTACCGCACCTCTCCGTCCGCGCCATGGATAACCCTCTCCTCCTACAACTACGACCTCACTTATTGGAAACAGGACTCCGTGCTCATCCCCGGCAACTCCGACTCCGTGCAGATCGCCTTCATGGCGAAACTTAGGCATGGTTACGGGGTTTATCTGGACGACATCAGCGTGACAGAGTGGCACTCCGACGAGCCCGAACCTTGCGAACCCATCACGGGCCTCGCCGCCACGGAGGTGGGCAACGAACACATCACCTTCACATGGTCACAGCCTGGCGGCCCCAGCGACTACGCATACCTGAACTTCCGCAAAGCGACGGCCTCGGAGTGGGATTCCGTCATGGTGACCGCCCCTCCACATACGCTCGGCGGATTGGAGCAGAACACCACATACAAGATTTTTGTCCGATACTATTGTCCTGAAGGACTGCCCGTCTCATCTGCGGACACCCTCACGGTCACCACCACCGGCGTCGGCATCCCCGGATACGCTGGCGGCATCACTCTGTATCCCAATCCTACCGGGGGCATCGTCACGGTGACCTCACCGCTGAGTCCGGTACTGCACGTTGAAATCTGCGATCTCACAGGCCGGGTCCTCCTGCGGAGGAAGGCGCACGGCAACAGCATCACGATGGACATCAGCGCTCTTCCTGATGGTGTATATTTCGCGAAGGTCACGACCGATGTCGGACAGGCGGTGCGCAAGGTCATCAAACAGTGGCCGAATCATACTGTTCGCTAAAAAAATGTACTTTTGCGCCTCATTCAAAGAACATCCAATATGAGAAAAAGAGACATTCTGTCAATCCTGATCACCGTTGCGCTGCTGACGATGAGCCTCGCCGTCTTCGCGCAGCAGCCGAAGGTCTACTACTATAAAATCGACGACAACATCTCCAAGCCGGCGCTCCGGCTCACCGAGAAGGCCGTGAAGGAGGCCGAGGCGGGCAAGTTCGACTACCTGATGCTGGAGCTGAACACCTTCGGCGGAGAGCTCGACGCTGCCGACAAGATACGCACCCTGCTGCTCAACACCACGGTGCCGACGCTGGTCTTCATCAACAACAACGCGGCATCGGCGGGTGCCCTCATCAGCATCGCCTGCGACAGCATCTACATGATGCCCGGCGCCTCCATCGGGGCGGCTTCGGTGGTCAACGAGAGCGGCGAAATCATGCCCGACAAGTACCAGTCGTATATGCGCTCGCTGATGCGCACCACCGCGGAGCACAACGGCCGCAACCCCAATATTGCGCAGGCGATGGTCGATCCCGACGTAGTGGTGCCGGGTGTCAGCGAAAAGGGCAAAGTGCTGACGCTCACCTCCGAGGAGGCCGCGAAAAACGGCTTCTGCGAGAGCGTGGTCAACAACCGCGAGGAGGCGCTGTCGTATGTCAGCGAGACCCCGGCCGAAATCACCGAGCAGGAGCTCTCCGTCATTGACAAGATCATCAACTTCTTGGTGAATCCGGTGGTGAGCGGCATCCTCATCATGTGCATCGTCGGCGGTCTCTATTTCGAGCTGCAGGCCCCGGGCATCGGGTTGCCGAGCGTCATCGCCATCACCGCCGCGCTCCTCTTCTTCGCGCCCCACTACCTCGAAGGTCTTGCCGCGCACTGGGAGATCCTCATCTTCCTCGCCGGACTCGTCCTGCTGATGTTGGAGTTTTTCGTGGTGCCGGGCTTTGGCGTCACGGGCATCTCCGGCATCGTACTCATCCTCGCCTCGCTGGTTCTCACATTGGTATTCAACGTCGGCTTCAAGTTCAATTTCAACCCTGAGTTCAACGCCTCAGCCTACGTCAGCAAGATGACGATATTGGTGTTGGTGAGCAGCTTGGCGGGCTTCTTCCTGGCATTGTGGCTCGGCAAGAAGCTGATTCTCGCGGAGACTCGTTTCGGTTCCCTCGCCCTACGTACCGGGTTGGAGAGCGACAAGGGGTTCACCTCGCAAGACATGCGCAACGAGCAGTATGTCGGCAAGGAGGGCGTGGCGCAGACTATCCTCCGCCCGTCCGGCAAAATCAACATCGACGGCGAGGTTCTAGACGCCACGGTGGAGCACGGCTACGTGGAGGCCGGCGAAGCGGTGACCGTCACGAAATTCGAGAACGCACAGCTTTTCGTAAGAAAAAAGATCTAAAACCTATCGCATGAGACTGAAAGAGAAACCCTACTGGCTGCAATTGATCGTGCTGGCACTGTTCATGCTCGGCGGGATGCTTGTCTTCTCGTCGTTGGGGACCTTGCTTGTGACGCTGATCTATCACACGCCGAATATGATGGAGTCCGCCGACCCCGTGACCGCCATCCGCATCACCCAGACACTGACGACTATCGGGACGTTCCTCGTGCCCGCGTTGCTGTTCGCCTACTGTCAGGACCGCCGCTGGTTCGGCTACAACGCCGCCGACCGTATTCCCAAACAGTCGATGGTCAACATGGTGCTCATCCTCTCCGTGACGTTGCTTCCGGTGGTGGGCGTGCTGTCTGCCTTCAACCAGAACATCATGCCGCAGGAAGGGGCAGTGGCCGAGTTCATGCGCGACTTGGAGGAGGCCGCCAACCACATCCTCGAAGTCGTGACCTCGCAGCGCAGCAGCTGGGACCTCATATCCAACATCTTGGTGTTCGCCGTCTTGGCAGGCATCTGCGAAGAATTCTTCTTCCAAGGAGCACTGCAACCGCTCCTGATGAACTGGACCCGGAACCCGCACGTCGGTATCCTGCTCACCGCCCTGATATTCAGCGCACTGCATTTCCAGTTCTACGGCTTCATCCCCCGGTTCCTGTTGGGGCTCTACCTCGGCTACCTGTTCTACTGGAGCCGGTCGCTGTGGCTTCCTATTCTCGCCCACGTCCTGCACAACGCGCTCTCCATCCTGGTGGATTTCACGCTCCAGGGACGGGGCATTGACACCGACAGCATGCAGTTCACCGATATGCGCGGCTCGCTGCCCACAGCGGCCGCCTGCGCACTCATCAGCGCCATGGCCATTGTCTATCTGTGGCGGATCTACCGCGATGACACGGCAAACGGACAGACGAACATACAACGACCGACAAACGAGTAAACAGACTATCATCCCACTATTTCCCATTTTCCCGAATGGGCTTAACATCAACATTATGAGAATTATCCTGATCTTTACGATTCTCGCGACTGTCTCCCTGACGGGTTGCCGCCCGAAGGAGCACGTACAGCCTGAGCCACACTGGTTCAAGCACTATACGCACTATCACGAGAAAGACTACGTCCATTTCGTCCAAGACCAGATTGGTAGCGAAAGTGACAGTACCTTGAAGGCCGCGCTGACCCGGGAGTTCTACCGTTCCCGCGACTTCCATCCGTTCTGGACACAGAATGGACTGCAGGAGGCATTCACCGACTCGCTGCTCGCCCGTTTAGACGATGCCTGGCGCTCCCACGGCATTCCCGGCGAGTACTTCGGATTGGACAGTCTCCGCCACGCCATCGCACGTCTTGTCGAGCATAATGTTCCCAACGACGATTCCCTCTACCCGTATCTCTACCGACTCGAGCGACAGCTAACCGACGATTACGTGCGATACGCCTGCGCTCTTGCCTACGGTGCGGTGAGTCCCAAGGCGGTGAACGGCAGCAAATGGTACTACGAGACCCTTGCGCCCGACACGGCCTTCATACAGAGCACGATGGACAACATCCACCGTTTTTCCGAGTATATCACGGAGCTACATCCGCAGTCAAGCGAGTATCAGGCTCTTCAGAAAGAGTGGGTCAGGCTGCAGTCGGACACGGTGGCAGAGGATCCTTCCGATTCGACCTTGATGCCCCTACCCTATCGCCGCGATGCCTTAGTCGCCAACCTCGAGCGACTGCGTTGGCGCACACGGCATCAGAAGGCGGACGACACCATCTACATCGCCGTCAACATCCCGGACTACACGCTCTGTGTGGTGCAGAAGGACTCCCTGATGATGCGCAACCGGATTTGCTGCGGCAAGACCCAGAACCCCGAGAACGTGCCGGCAAGACATAAGAACGGACTTATCACGCCCTTCAAGGCCGAGACGCCGTTGATGTACAGCCAGATACGCACTCTCGTGCTCAATCCTGAATGGAACATCCCCTACGACATCATCAAAAACGAGTACTACCACAAGTTGGTGAAGAGCAACACGGCGGTGGTGAATCGCGAGCATCTCTACATCCGCGACAGCCGCAACGGACAATACGTCATCCCCGACTCCATCAACTGGAGCAAAGTGAACCGTGGCAACATTCCTTACCGGCTGCACCAAACCTCCGGCCGCTATAACGCGTTGGGACTCTACAAGTTCGTATTCGCCAACTCCGAATCGGTCTATCTGCACGACACCAACAACAAAGGGGCGTTCAAGCGGAAGAAGCGTGCGCTGAGCCACGGTTGTGTGCGTGTGCAGTACCCTGACAGCGTGGCCGAATGGGTCTATACCGTCAACCGCTTCGACACTAACTATACCGAGCAGCTGCACATCATCTCCGGTGCCGAGCCCACCACCGAAAAGGGCGAGGAGTTCGTGGAGAAGTTGCACGAGAAGGATTCCATCTACTACGAGAAACTCAGCGACTGGGACAAGCAGTTCTACCGCAAGCTGCGTCCCACGAGTGTCTCGCTCCGCAAGCCCATCCCGCTCTTCATCGAATACTATACCTGCTTCGTCGGCGATGACGGCACCGTGCAATACCGTGAAGATGTCTATTACAAAGACGGGAACATCCTCTATCTGATGCGACATCCCCAACCATAACTTTCTTCCGAATCACCAGTCACCAGTCACCAATCAGAACAATCCGACATGAATCAGCATTCTCATCTCATCGTTGACGCGGGCGGCACCAAGACGGCTTTCGCGCTGCTGCAGAACGGGGAGGTCTTCCGCTGCCAGAGCACAGGCATCAACGTCAACTACACGCCCGAGCCGGACATCCTGCGCATCTTGGCCGATGCTGTCGCCCAATTCCCGAGAGGGACGGCCATCGGTGAGATAGACTATTACGGTGCCGGATGCGCCACCCCGCAAAACGCCCTGCGGATGGAGGGGTATCTGCGCCTGTACTTCCCGACGGCGGCCATCCGGGTCTGGTCCGACTTGATGGCGGCCTGCCACGCGTTGGCGGGTGGGCGCGAGGCCATCGTCTGCATCCTCGGCACCGGCGCGGCCTCCTGCCACTATGACGGACGGGAGATGGTGGACCGCGCGCCCTCCCTCGGCTGGCTTCTCGGCGACGAGGGCAGCGGGACACACCTCGGCAAATGTCTGCTCACGGCCTACTTGTCGGAGACTCTCCCCCACCCGATTCGCCAGGAGTTCGAGGGACGGTACCAACTCAACCGCGACCGCATCCTGCAACGACTCTACCGCGAACCGCAACCGAACCTCTTCATGTCGCAGTTCGCCCCGTTCTTGAACGATCTTCGCGACGAGCCCGCCATCCGGCAGCTGCTCACAACGGCTTTCGGGACTTTTTTCGACAAACAGAAAAGCTACTATCCTGACGGCGAAGGTCTGCCATGGCATTTCACGGGATCCGTGGCGGCACACTTTGAGCCGTTGCTGCGGGAAGCCGCAGAGAGCGCGGGGTGCCGAATCGGGGAAATCACCGGCGACCCGATAGAACGGCTGGTGCAATCAGGAATCAACCAATAGGAACGTATTTTACTATACACACGGTTTTATCGTGTGCCCACATCCACGGTGGAGGTCACTTCGCCCTCATGGAATCTTGTGACAATCCGGTCTCCCAGACGGAGGTCTGCGGCGGCAGTCACTGCCTTGCCGTCCTTCAGCGTGATGCTATAGCCTCGTTTGAGGACATTGTCGGGGCTCAACAGTTTCAGTTTGCCGTCCACAGCATCGCACTCGCGTTGTCGTCGCTGGAGCGTTCCTCGACACCCTTTGGGCAGCGCCTCGCCCAGACGTGCTATCTGCTGCCGCTCACGGTCCATTCGCAGCTCGACGCCGCGACTCATGTCCTGCGCAAGCGACCTCAACCGGAACAGCTGGTTCATCGTCATCTCCTTCGACTTGAAAACCAGATTCTTGGCGACCTCTCCTAACCGGTTCCGATGGCTGTCCAGCACTTTCGGGAGTTGGTACTGCAACACGGTCTGCGTATGCACGAGCGACTGTCGCACCTCCGAGAGCCTGAGCTGCGCGCTCTGCACGATGCGTCCCATCGTCTCGCCGAGCCCTTCGTCGAAACGGCGGAAAGCCTCCAACAGCGAGAAGGCCACATCTGTCGGGGTGATGAAGCGGGCGTATGCCACCATATCGGTGACAGTGAGGTTGGTGGAATGGCCGATACCGGTGAGCACCGGCAGCGGGAACGTGGCCACGCGGTGCGTGAGGTCATAGTCGTCGTAGCAGCTCATCCCTACGTCGCCGCCACCACCGCGCACGATGACCACCACATCGAAGTCGTCTTTCCTCAACTCGATGCGCTGCAACTGGCCAGTGATGCCCGTGATGGCCTTGTCGCCCTGCAGGATGGACGGAAACAGCTCTGTATGAAACTTATAGCCGTGTTCGTTGCCGTGGAGTGTCTGCATGAAGTCGCTGTAACCCTTGCTGGTCTCCACGGAGATGACCGCCACGCGCTTCGGCAAGAGCGGCATCGGCAGTTGGCGGTTAAGGTCGAAGACCTGCTCCTTCTTGAGCCGCTCGATGACCTCCTGGCGGTTGCGCACCATCTCGCCCAGCGTGTAGCTCGGCTCGATGTTCTCGATGTGCAGCGCCAACCCGTGTTTCGGGCTGAACTGCACGGTGGCGAGGCACAGGATGCGGATGTTCTCCTTCAGCGGTTCGCCCGTAATCTGCACGAACCGGCGGTTGATGTCCTGGAAATTGGCCGACCAGATGATCGCCCGCATCTCCGTTTTGATGGTGTTCCCCTCACGCTCGACCAGCTCCGGATAGCAGTGACCGCTGTACGGATAGTAGTTGAGCTTCAGGATCTCCGCCTTGATGTAATAGGGGCGGTTATAGGTGCGCTCAATCACCTTGTGGATGCTCATGGCCACCTCCGACAAGGAATATACGTTGTGGTTGTTATAGGTTTCGCGTTCTTGCATTTTATCAGGATATTAGAGACCAGACACTGCACTTCGCCCTCTAGTGGGCCCCACACTGCGGCTACGCCTTGTGTGGGGTTACTTGCGCTTCGCGCGTTTTGCCTCTCCGAGGCTGTTTAAGGAAGTATTTTTTTTACATTCAAAGTCATACGGCACAAGTCAATTATACGCAATGTTCTTAGGGATGCGGAGCCAGTGTTCGTAGCGGGGGCCGAGGCGGCGGACCGTGCGGGTCCAGATTTCGTCGGCGGGGGTGTCGAAGACGAGGGACTGCGTGGCGGGGGCGATAACCCACATGTTGCGCTCCAGCTCGTCCTCCAGCTGTCCGGGCGACCAGCCAGCATAGCCCAGCAGGAACTTGCTCTTGAGGTTGGGGATGGCGCGCTGTTCCAGAACGGCGATAAGCACGGGGTTGTAGCCCACATAGACGCCGGGGAGCAGCCGCGTGGCCTCGGGACAGGAGTCGAAACTGTGGAGCAGGAAGACGGCTTCCGGCAGGACCGGCCCGCCGAAGTAGATCGGGTCGTCCACGCGGATCTCGTTCACCACGTCATACACCGTGTGCGGCAGCTGCCGGTTGATAATCAGCCCCGCCGTGTGCTCCTCCTCGTAGTCCGTCAGCAACACCACCGAATGGTTGAAGAACGGATCGTTGAAGTAGGGCGTGGAGACTAACAGCCGTCCCGCCTCCAAGCTGAGGCCAGTGGGTTCGATGCGGAGAAGGTCGTCGTACATTGTATGGTTTAAGGGTTATGGTTTAAGGGTTAAGGGTTTAAGGGTTAGGGGTTAAGGTTTAAGGTTTAAGGGTTAGGGGTTAAGGGTTAGGGGTTAGGGGTTAAGGTGTCAATGCCTAAATAAGGTTGACCGTTTGTCTCTTATTGGTGATTGCTTTTTTGTTAATTTTCTTTTGCATTTCGATGCGACTCTTTTGGCT
>ONQE01000009.1 GCA_900319925.1 uncultured Bacteroidales bacterium
GAGATCACCACCGTGAACCAGGAGTTCCTCAACACCGGCGAGCTGAAAGTGCAGGTCTTCGGCCGTGGTTTCGCCTGGCTCGACACCGGCACCCACGACAGCCTCTCCGAGGCTTCCACCTTCGTGGAGGTCATCGAGAAACGCCAAGGCCTGAAGGTGGCCTGTCTCGAGGACATCGCCTACCGCAACGGCTGGATTTCCGAAGAACGTATGCGCGAGCTGGCCCAGCCGATGCTCAAGAACCAGTACGGACAGTACCTGCTCAAGGTCATCGAGGAGAAGAAAGCGGAGGTCGACTCCGACTCCTTCCGCCTCCGCGACTAATCCCAAGTCCCAAGTCCCAAATCACAACTCACAAATCACTAATCACCAATCACTATTCACAACTCACAAGTCACAAGTCACAAATCACAAGTCACAAGTCACAAATCACAAATCACCAATATGAATACAAAAAGGAAGAACAACTGGCTGACGCAGCTTTCGAGCTGGTATTTCAGCAAGCGGGTGTTGCCCTACTGGTGCCTGCTGCTGATGGATGCCGTCATCGTGTTTCTGTCGTGCGTGTTCGTCTATTGGGTGCAGAACCGCACGATGGCCACCTTCACCCACCGCGACGGGGTGTTCCTCACCTCGCTGGTGTACGCCCTGCTGAGCTGGGTGGGGGCGCGGATTTTCAGAACCTATTCGGGCGTGGTGCGCTACTCCAGCTCGGTGGACCTGCTCCGCATCGCCAATGCCAACGCGGTGACCCTGATCCTGACGTTGGCCTTCTCGTCGTTGATGCGCTGGCAAGGCGTGGAGCTGCTGTGCGCGCTCACACCCATCGCCACCGTGGCGGCGGTAGTGGTGGCCACGATGCTCCAATGGCTGTTGCGCATCGTGGTGAAGTCGCTCTATGAGCTCACCAACCTCCATCCTCACACCACCCGCGCCCTGATCTACGGCGCGCTGTCGGGCGGCGTGGGCCTGGCCAAGTACATTAACGCCCAGAAACCGGTGCAGTACGAGCTGGCCGGCTTCATCTCGCACGAGCCGCGCATCAAGAACATGGAGCTGATGGGCGTGCCGGTTTATAACCTGGACGACGACCTCGCGGAGGTGATCCGCAAGGAGAACGTCGAGGCTGTATTGGTGAGTCCGCTGCGCGTGGAGGACTTCCGCAAAAACCAGCAGATTCAGGATGTGATTATCAATGCGGGATGCAAAATCTATATGGTCCAGCAGGCCAAAGAGGCCAGCGTGAAGGACGGCGTGCTGAGCGAGGACGAGGATATGCACCTCACGGAGGTCAGCGTCGAGGACCTGCTGCCCCGTCAGCAGATCCGCGTGGACATGAAATCGGTGGGCGAGCAGTTGGCCGGCAAACGGGTGCTGGTCACCGGCTCCGCGGGCAGCATCGGCACGGAGATCGTGCGGCAGGTGGCCCAGTTCAAGCCCGCCAAGATGATGCTCATCGACCAGGCTGAGACCCCGCAGCACGACATCCGCATCATGATGGCGCGCGATTTCCCCGACGTGCCCGCCGAGGCGGTGGTGACCAGCATCAGCCGCCGCACGAGGATGGATGCGGTGTTCGCCCAGTTCCGCCCCGACTACGTCTTCCATGCGGCCGCCTACAAGCATGTGCCCATGATGGAGGACAACCCCAGCGAGGCGGTGATGAACAACATCTACGGCACGAAGGTCATCGCCGATATGAGCGTGAAGTACGGCGCCCAGAAGTTCGTGATGGTCTCGACCGACAAGGCCGTGAACCCCACCAACGTCATGGGCTGCTCGAAGCGTATCTGCGAAATCTACGTGCAGGCCCTCGACCGTAAGCAGAAGCTGGAGGCGATGATGCACGCCAAGCCGGGCGAAGAGGCCAACTACACGCAGTTCGTGACCACCCGTTTCGGCAATGTGCTGGGCAGCAACGGCAGCGTCATCCCCCTGTTCCGCGACCAGATCAAGCGTGGCGGCCCGGTGACGGTGACCGACGAGCGTATCGTGCGCTTCTTTATGCTGATTCCCGAAGCCTGCAAGCTCGTCTTGGAGGCCGGCACCAAGGGCAACGGCGGCGAGATCTTCGTCTTCGATATGGGTGAGCCGGTGCGCATCGCCGACTTGGCCAAGAGGATGATCGCGATGTCGCACGCCAAGAACGTGGAGATCAAGTACACCGGTCTTCGCGAGGGCGAGAAGCTCTACGAGGAGGTGCTCAACGAGTTGGAGGGCACCAAGCCCACCTTCCACGAGAAGATTCGTATCGCCCAGGTGCGCGAGTACGACTACGACGAGGTGAGCCGCGACATCGACGAGCTGGTGGAAATCAGCAAACAGTTCGACAATATGGCCACCGTGCGCAAGATGAAACAGATCGTGCCCGAGTACAAGAGCAACAACTCGGTGTATGAGGTGCTCGATGCGGAGCGGGACGGGCAGACGGCTCCGAAATAGCAAAAAGAAAAGGGACGTTCTTGTTTGAGACGCTCTGATTTGTAATTATGTGTAAAGGGAAGGCTGATGCATTTGCATCGGCCTTTCTTCGTATTTCCTATCGCACTGAAGGCGGGGAATCCGTAACTTTTACTATCTTTGCACACCATTTTCCGTAAGCGATGAAACGATTCTTTCTTATTAGTATCATATTGTGTGTAAGCGTGTTAACCTACGCACAACGGTTCACTTCCTTCTCGAATGACCCCACGAAGACGGTGGAGGAGATGAAGGAGTTCTACGCTTCCGTGCCCAAAGACCGCCAGAAGGAGGCCAAGGAGATTCTCGAACAGTTCGAGTTGATGTGGACCACCCGCATGGATGCGGACAACCAGGAGGTCTTCATCACGGAGGCCAACAAGATGGTGAAGAAGAAACACCGTCCGATTCCGCACTTCCAGAGCTTTATCCGCACCTACGACATCTTCCTGCAGAGTCAGTACGCCGGCGAGGCCGAGACTTGGCAGAAGATTCTGGACTACCATATCTCGAAGAGTTCCACCTTTTTCCAGGAGAAGATGGAGCTTTATGCCCGTTTCTTCCAGGACAACATCATGAACCAGGGTGACAACGTGAAGTGGGTCGCGATGGGTTTCGCCGACCATCTGGGTTTCGACCAGGAGCCCTATTTCGACTTCAAGGACATCGACCTGTGGGGCTATTCGGCGAAGGACAGCCTGGTGGTGAGCAGTGTGAACGGTCGCTATTATCCTGACAAGCTGCAGTTCAAGGCCAATGGCGGCACCATATCCTGGGACCGTGCGGGTCTCGACCCCGGCGTGTATGCGGAGCTGAAGACCTACGACATCGACCTGCGTTTCCCGCGTGTGGTGGCCGACAATGCCCTCTTCCACTACCCGAAGCTTTTCGCGCAGCCGATGTTGGGCCGAGTGGAGGAGAAGGCCGTGCTGCCTACCTCCGAAGAGAAAGCCACCTACCCGCGATTCACCAGCTATGAGACCACCCTGCCGGTCAAGAACCTCTACAAGGATGTGGACTATATCGGCGGTTTTGCGATGCACGGTGCCTCGATTTTCGGCACCGGCCAGGGCGACACCCTTGCCAAGGTGACCATCTACAACGAGGGCCAGGTCATCATCACGGCCCAGTCGCGCAGCTTCCTCATCCGTCCCGCCAACCTGCTGTCGGAGGATGCCAAAGTCTCCCTCTACATCGAGAACGACTCGATATACCATCCTGCCGCCAACTTCAAATACGACAACGAGAAGAAGAGCCTGCTCATCTCGCGTCCGAAGCAGGGCGTGGGCCGCTCCCCCTTCTTCGACTCCTACCACAAACTCGATATGTACGTAGAATCCATCCAATGGGTGACCACCGAGAAGCGCATCGAGCTGAAGCCGATTGTGGGCAACACCAGCGACCAGGCGGCCTACTTCGAATCGCAGAACTACTACGAGGAGGGGGTGATGCACGAGATTGCCGGTTTCAACACCCAGAACCCGCTCTACACCCTCTGGCAGCTCTTCAACAGCGCCGGCTACGAGGATCTCACCATCGAGGATGTCATCCGCTGGTTCAACAAACCCCCGTTGGACATCAAGGCGATGATGATCGATTTCGCCGCCCGCGGCTTCATCGAGTACGACGTGAACAACAACCGCATCCACTACCGCAGCAAGATTGCGCAATATCTGAACAATCAGCTCAAAAAGAAAGACTACGACTACATCAAGCTGGAGTCGAAGACGCACTACGCTTCCCTCGATTTGGTCACCAACGACCTGAAAATCACCGGCTGCGAGTTCTTCGTGCTCAGTGACCCGCAGATTGTCAACGTCTATCCGATGGACGAGCTGGTCACCGTCAAGAAGAACCGCAATATGGTCTTCTCCGGCCGCGTCATCGGCGGTCTGTTCGATTTCGTGACCCACAACTGCCAGTTCGACTACGACCGCTTCCTCGTGGATATGGACATCATCGACACGCTGATTATGTATGTGGAGGACAAGAACGGTCCGATGGATATGTACGGCGACTACAAGCTGCAGCGGGTGCGCAGCCAGATCGAGGAGCTCTCCGGTGTGCTCTACGTCGATGTGCCGGGCAACAAGAGCGGTATCGTCGATTACCCCGACTATCCCATCTTCGAGGCGCGCAAGGGCGGCAAGGTCTTCTACGACCAGCCTTACGTGCTGGGCGGTGTATATGACCGCAATCGTTTCTACTACTCCGTGAACCAGTTCCGCATCGTCAACCTCGACAACTTTGTCATCGACTCGATGAAGTTCACCGGTGCGTTGATCTCCGGCGGCATCTTCCCCGACATTGCCGAGC
Source organism: uncultured Bacteroidales bacterium (assembly GCA_900319925.1). GTDB lineage: Bacteria > Bacteroidota > Bacteroidia > Bacteroidales > WCHB1-69 > F23-D06. The sequence goes on from ONQE01000009.1 coordinate 4,777, forward strand.
CGTTGAAGGTGCAGTCCGACTTCTCGTTGGGTTTCGTGCATAACACCACCGGGTTGCCGATGTACGGCACCAAAGGCGGCTATCAAGGTCGTATCAGCTTGAGTAACCGGGGTCTGCGCGGCAAGGGCAATATCGACTACATCACCTCGCACACCTATTCCGACAGTCTGGTCTTCTACCTCGATTCCACGAACGGTGCGGCCAACCGCCATATCGTGGATGAGCAGCAAGCCGGCACGGAGTTCCCGCCCGCCTCTGTGGAGGAGGCCTACCTGCACTGGGAACCCTACGAGGATCAGATGTTCATCCACACGCTGCAGGAGCCGATGGACATCTTCAAGGAGACGGAGCTCACTGGCAATTCGAAGATCACCCCCAACGGTATGTTCGGTACCGGCATCGTGAAGTTCAACCGTGCCGACATCTCCTCGCGGCTCTTCCAGTTCAAGCACCATGAGCTCTTGGCCGACACCGCAGACCTGCGAATCTACGATATCAGTGGCGGCAAGGATGTCGCCTTCTCCACCGACAACTACAACTCCCATATCGACTTCAAGACCCGGAAAGGCCGTTTCTTGGCCAATGGTGAGGCCTCCGTGGTGTACTTTGTGCAGAACGAGGTCAAGGCCAAGTCGTCCGAGTTCGAGTGGGACCCGATCGACTCCACGATGCTGCGCTTCAAGTGGGACGACCCGTACAAGAACACCGACATCGACAATACGCCCATCAAGGAGTTGGTGGATATGCAGAGTGTCGGCAACGAGCTCTATGCGGTGGCACCCGAGGTCAACTACCAGTTCACGGCGGTGAATGCCGAGTTCGACTTCGCCAAGAACATCATCAACGCCCACGGGGTGCGTTACATCAATGTGGGTGACGCGGCCATCACACCGCTGCACGGCGACGTGACCATCCGCAAGCATGCGGCGATGGATATCTTGGAGAAGGCGCGGATTCTGGCTGGGCGCGAGAACAAGTACCACGAGCTTTACAACTGCCACGCCCGCATCCAAAGCGCGACGCGGTTCTACGCCAACGGCTACTACGACTACATCGATGCCGAGGAGCGTGTGCAGACCCTCTATTTCGACACCATCTATTTCATGAAGGAGACCTTCGGCGAGGCAAAAATCCCGAAGGAGAAAGACTTCCACTTCAGCGACCAGTTCGCATTCGACGGGCGCGCCGAGCTGCACAGCACCAACCCCTTCCTCTCCTACTTCGGCGGGGTGGAGATCCTGCACGGCTGCGACACCCTCAAGCACGCCCGCATGAAGATCCTCCAACAGGTGGACCCCAACAACATTATGTTGCAGGTACACGATCGCACCAAGGATATGGACGAGCGCAAGGTGGTGGTGGCCATCGCCTCCAGCAACAAGACCGGCCGAATCTATACGGCGTTCGGTGTCGCCAAGGATGAGTTCAACGACGCGGAATACATCAATGTGTTCGGCTACATCACGTATGACAAGGAGACCCGTGAATTCAAGGCGGCCTCCAAGGAGAAGCTCATGGATCCGAGCGTCCCCGGCAACATCATCGTCCTGAACACCGACAACTGCGAAGCGACGGGTACGGGTACCATCGATATGGGCACGAAGCTCGGGCGCGTGGATTTCGTCACCAACGGTACCATCGTCAACTATATGCTCGCCGACTCCGCTGAGATGCACATCACCACCTCCATCGATTTCTTCTTCAACGACAAGTCTATGGATCTGATGAACAAGGCGTTGGAGAACGCGTCGTTGGATTTCGTGGATGTGTCGGGCGACGAGGCCTTCGACCAGGCGCTCTACAACATCCTCGGAAAAACGGAGTACGACCGCTATCAGCGCAGCACAGCCCTCGGTCAGAACCGTCGTCTGCCTGACGCGCTCCAGGTGCAGTTCCTCTTCTCCAACATCGATTTCGATTGGGACAAAGATCACTCCACCTTCAAGTCGCAAACCGTTCTGCCGTTGATTGTGTGCGGTTCGAAGCAGGTCTATAAGACGGTGCCCGGCCGTATTGTCATCGAGAAACGCGGCTCGAGGAACCGCTTGTACCTCTACTTCGAGTTCGACGACCAGTTCTACTATTTCCAGTTCGACAACAACGCGGTGTCGGCTTTTTCTTCGAACAAGGCGTTCAACGATGCCATCACGAGCGTGAAGCCCAAGAACCGCTTCCAGGAGCCCGACAAGGCCAAGGGGCTGCCGTCGTTCACCTACAAGCTGGGTAACCGAAGCCTGAAGAACAAGTTCGTGAAGAACTATTTCACGGATATTGAGGAAGAAACGGAAACAGAATCGGAAACCGGGGAATAATGGAACGGATTTGGATAGCGGGGCCTTGCGCGGCGGAGAGCTGTGAGCAGCTGCTGGCGACGGCGGCGGAGCTGATGGAGCAGTCGGCACTTGCCGGTGTCCATCTGGACTATTTCCGTGCCGGCATCTGGAAAGTCCGCAGTGTTCCCGGCAGTTTCTGCGGCGCGGGGGAGGAGGCTTTCCCGTGGTTGCAGGAGGTGCAGCGGACGTACGGGGTGCCCGCCTGTGTGGAGGTGATGAGTGCCCGCCAGTTGGAGCTGTGCGCGTCGTACGGCATCCGGACCGTGTGGGTGGGGGCGCGGACGTGCGTGAACCCCACGGAGGTGCAGCAGATCGCGGATGCGGTGCGAGGCTCGGACTTCACCGTGCTGGTCAAGAACCCGATGATCCCCGACCTGAGGCTTTGGGAGGGCAATATCGAGCGCTTCCTGAAGGCCGGCATTCGGCAGGTGATGGCCGTGCACCGCGGCTTCACCGACGCGCAGGAGAACATCTACCGCAACGCCCCCGTCTGGCAGATTCCCATCGACTTGAAGGTACATCTGCCCGAACTGCCCATCCTCTGCGATCCCTCGCACCTGTGCGGACAGGTACGCTGGATTCCGCAGGTGGCGCAGTTAGCCATGAACTACGGTTTTAACGGGCTGATGATTGAGTGCCACCACAACCCCGCGCAAGCACTCTCCGACGCGGAACAGCAGCTAACCCCCGCGCAGTGGGCGACGCTGGTCTCCGGTTTGGACTTGCGCGCGAACGCCGCGGATCTGGATCTGGTGAAACAACGCTCCTTCTTGGAAAATGTGGACAACCAGCTGAGCGAGCTGCTCTATCAGCGGATGGTGTTAGTGGACGAAATCGCCGAAATCAAGAAGGCGAAACACATCGCCGTGGTGCAACCCAAGCAATGGCAGGAGGTGGTCAAACGCTACCAGAAACATCGCGAAGACACCGCCTACCAGAAGTTCTTGGAGAAGTTTCTGGAACTGCTCCACCAATCCTCCATCGCCCGGCAGCATTGATCCTGGACAACCGCAGCACCCCCATTAACTCTTAACTCTTAACTCTTCCCCAGCACCTCTTTCGCCTTCAAAATCACCTTATCCGTCTTGTTGATGACCGGATAGAAGGCCTCGTCGTCGTAAAGGTTGCGGCCGATGAGCGCCTTGAGCCAGACCTTCAGCTCCTTGGAGGAATTGGCGGTCATTTTCGAGACTTTCTTGTTGTTTTTCTCATAATATCGGACGAGTTGCTGCAGCATCTCGTCGGTGATCGTCATGCCTGCAACGTAAGATTTGGCGTCCGGGAACTGTTTTTTCAGGGCGGATTTGTGGTCGTTGGCGTAGTGGAAGGCGAACTGGATGAGCGCGGAGGAGTTGGCGATGTCATAGTAGGCATCCATATCCTCGCCGCGGTCGATGGGTACGAAATAGTCGGGCATGATGCCGCCGCCGCCATAGACGGGGCGTCCCTTCAGCGTGTGATAGACCTTTGAGGAGTCGAGGTGGATGCTGTCGGCGCTCTCCATCTCGCCGTTGAGCAGCCGGTTGTAGAGGTCTTCGTAGTAGGCGTCGGTGCCGTGGGCGTATTCGCGCTGGATGCAGCGGCCGCTGGGCGTGTGGTAGCGCGAGGTTGTCAGCCGGATGGACGACTGGTCGGAGAGGTCGAACTGCCGTTGTACCAGTCCTTTGCCGAACGAGCGGCGTCCCACGATGATGCCGCGGTCGTTGTCCTGCACAGCGCCCGCGACAATCTCGCTGGCCGAGGCGCTGAAGTCGTCGATCAGGATGACCACCTTGCCCTCCTCGAAGTCGCCGCGGCGAGAGGCGTAGATCACCTCCGGGCGCACTTTGGAACCCTCGATGGAGACGATTTCGCGGTTCTTGGGCAGGAACTCGTCGCACACGCTGACGGCCGCGTCGAGGAAACCGCCGGTGTTGGAGCGCAGATCGACGATCAGGGAGGTCATGCCCTGCTGCTTGAGCTTCAGGATGGCGTCGTTGAACTCCTTGGCCGTGGTGCTGCCGAACTCGTTGAGCTTGATGTAGCCGGTGTTGGCGTCCATCATATAGGCCACATCCACGGTGTAGGTCGGAATCACGCCGCGCGTGATCTCGTAGGTGTACTTGTCCTTGAACCCCGGACGCAGGATGCCGACCTTCACCTTTGTGCCCTTGTTGCCGCGCAACAGCTTGAAGGCCTGCTCGTTCTTAATGCCGATGATGGACTTCCCATCCACCTCGATCATACGGTCGCCGGCCATCAGCCCGGCTTTCTCGGAGGGGCCTCCGGAGATGACCGACACCACCATCAGCGTGTCGTTCATAATGTTGAACTGGATGCCGATGCCCTCGAACGAGCCCTCCAAAGCCTCCATCGCCGCCTTGTTGTCCTCGGCGGTGGAGTAGGTGGAGTGCGGATCCAATCCCTGCAGCATCGCGTTGATAGCCAACCCGTAAATCGAGTCCACATTGACGGAATCCACGTAGTACTTGTCGATGTATCCCATCACCTCGCTCATCTTCTTGAGCTGGTCGTTGCCGCGCTTGCTCAACCGGTTCGGGTTGATGCGCAAGGCGAGGGAGAATCCGGCCAGGAAGGCGACCAGAATCCATAAAAACACGAGGCATCCGTTACGTCTGTTTTCGTTCATCTTGACTTTGACTGTTGACTTAGAGGGTTGGTGACTGCAGGGGGCAGGGTGGGGGAGAGGCTATTCCACGATGGTGAGCTCCTGCATCAGGTTCTGGGCGTTGGCCATCTTGTCGATGATGAAGAGCAGGTAGCGCATATCCATGCAGATGGTACGCTGCACCTGGTTCTCGAAGGAGATGTCGCCGCTCATGGCTTCCCAGTTGCCGTCGAAGGCCAGACCGATGAGGTTGCCGTTGGCATCGATGACCGGGCTGCCGGAGTTGCCGCCCGTGATGTCGTTGGTGGTGATGAAGTTCACGATCAGGTCGCCGTTCTTGTCGGCGTAGCGGCCGTAGTCGTGGTTCTCCCACAGCTTGATGAGCTCTTTCGGCACGTCGAACTCCCAGTCGCCGGGTTTGTACTTGGCCATCACACCGTCGAGGGTGGTGACGTAGCTGTAGGTCACGGCGTCGCGCGGCTCGCAGTCCTGCACGCTGCCGTAGGTGAGGCGCATCGTGAAGTTGGCGTCGGGATAGAAGTTGCGGTCTTGCTGCATCTCCATCAGCCCCTGCATATAGAGGCGTTCGGCGCGCTTGTCGTTCACGGTCTCGGCCTGCTCACTCAAATCCCAGTAGGTTTCCAAGATGTTGTACATCAGCGCGAAGATAGGATCTTTGGCTAAGGATTTGGGGTTGTCCAACCAGGCGTTCACCTTGTTCTCGTCCACGAAGATGGACTTGGCGAAGGCGTTATCGACAAAGGCGGTGAAGTCGCCGTTCGTCTTGTCGCCCACTTTCTTGAGGATGGACGGCAGTTGGGCGGGGTTCACATCCTTGTAGTAGAGGTTCAGCAGCGCGATGGTGACGTCGCGGTCGAGGGCTTTGTTGTAGTCTTTGAAGAAATCCTTCACGGAAGCCTTCATATTCTGGGCCATCTTCTTGATCTGCTCCGGGGTGGCGGCCTTCCGCTCGATGGCGGCGTTCAGCTGTCTGAACCGCAGGGCGAAGGTGACGGCCTCGCCGCCGCGCCAGCCGGCTTCGCGGTTGTAGATCAAGGCTTTGGTGTAGAGGTTCTGGTGGTTCCAGTATTTGTCATACTCTTCGAAGATGCCGTCGTATTTGGCTTTGCGGCTCTTGTCGGCGTTCATCCATTTCCGGAAATCCTGTTCTTGGGCCAGCCGCTTCTCATAGACCTTGTTCTGCTGCAGCTGCTTCACCTGGCCGATGTAGTATTTCCAGTAGTTGCTGACGCTGGCTTGTTTGGAGGCGTATTGGATGAAGACGGCGGGGTCGGCGTCCATGTGCTTGCGGTACTGCTCCAGCTTGGTGGTGCGGCAGGCGACGATGGCGGGGCCTTCCAGATCGATGACGTTCTTCACGGAACCGGAGGAGGAGTAGCGGTCGGTACTGCCGGGATAGCCGAGAATCATCGTGTAGTCGCCGGGTTGCACGCCTTTCAGGGAGACCGGCAGGTAGTGTTTCGACTTCATCGGGACGTTGTCTTTGCTATAGGGGGCGGGGGAGCCGTCGGGGGCGGTATAGACGCGGAAGATGCAGAAGTCGCCCTTGTGGCGCGGCCAGGTCCAGTTGTCGGTGTCGGCGCCGTATTTGCCGATGCCCCACGGCGGGCAGGCCACGAGGCGCACGTCCTTGTACTCGTCATAGACGAACAGGATGTACTGGTTGCCGTGGTAGAAGGGCACAATCTCGACGCGCACGTCGCGTTTCCCCTTCTTCTCGATGCTCAGCTTCTTGCCGTTCTCCGCGATTTTCGCTTCACGGTCTTTCTCCGACATGTTGTCGGTCACGCCTTCCAGCACGGCTTTCGTCACATCCTCGATATAGGTGAGGAAGAGGACGGAGAGACCCTCGTTGGGGAGCTCCTGGTCTTTGCTGTAAGCCCAGAAGCCGTCCTGCAGGTAGTCGTGCTCCACGGAGGCGTGGGCCTGCACGTAGGAGAGGCCGCAGTGGTGGTTGGTGAGCAGCAGGCCTTCCGGGGAGATGAGCTCGCCGGTGCAGCCGCCACCGAACTGCACGATGGCGTCCTTGAGGCTGGGCTGGTTGAAACTGAAGATCTGCTCAGCCGTCAGTTTGCAGCCAAGTCGCTGCATATCAGCCAGATTCTGACCGTTGATGGAATAGGGCAGCCACATGCCCTCGTCGGCGCGGGCGCACAGGAAAAGCATCATCAGCGCGATGCACAAGAGGTTGGTTTTCTTTGTCATAAGGCTCGTAATATTGAAGGCGCAAAGGTAGTAAAAATTCGTTTACTTTCCTCCGAAATCATCATAATGGATCATCTCTTTCGTGACGCCCAAGCTGTCGAGCATTTTCAGCACGGCCTGCAGCATCATGGGCGGACCGCAGATGTAGTATTCGATGTCCTCGGGGGCGGGGTGATTTTTCAGATACTGCTCGAAAATCACGTCGTGGATGAAGCCCGTCGGACCGGTCCAGTGGTCCTCGGGTAGTGCGTCGGAGAGGGCGACGTGGAACTCGAAGTTGTCGTGCTCCGCCGCGAGACGCTCGAACTCGTCCATGTAGAAGAGCTCCTTGCGCGAACGGCCGCCGTACCAGAAGGTGGTCTTCCGGCTGGTATGCTTCACCTTGAACTGGTCGAAGATGTGCGAGCGCATGGGAGCCATGCCCGCACCGCCGCCGATGAACATCATCTCGCGGTCGGTCTCCTCCACGAAGAAGTCGCCGTAAGGTCCCGACACAAAGACTTTTTCACCCGGCTTCAGATGGTAGATGTAGGATGACGCCACGCCCGGGTTGACCTTCTCCATCCGTCCCTTCATGCGGTTGAAGGGCGGCGTGGCGATGCGCACGTTGAGCATCACGATGCCGTTTTCCGCTGGGTAGTTGGCCATCGAATAAGCGCGCACCGTCGGGGTTCCGTTCTTCATCCGCAGGTCGAAGAGCCCCATCTTCTGCCAGTCGGCGCGGTAGGGCTCCTCCACCTCCATGTCGGCGAAGTTGACGGTGCCGGCGGGGATGTCGATCTGGATGTAGCCGCCGGAGCGGAAGTCCATGACCTCGCCCTCGGGCAGCCGCAGCACCAGCTCCTTGATGAAGGTGGCCACGTTGTGGTTGGAGACGACCGTACACTCCCACTTCTTGATGCCGAAGAAGCTCTCGGGGATCTCGATTTCCATCTCCTCGCGCACCTTCACCTGGCAGAAGAGGCGGTAGTGGTCGGCGGCCTCCTTGCGGGAGATGTGCGCCAGCTCGGTGGGCAGAATTTCGCCGCCGCCGCTGAGCACCTTGCCCCGGCAGGTGCCGCAGGAGCCACCCCCGCCGCACGCCGACGGCACGAAGACCTGGGCGTCGGCCAGCGCCTGCAACAACGTGCACCCGCGCTCATGCTCGATCTCCTTCTTCCCGTTGATCTTGATCTTCACCGATCCCTCGGGAATCATCTTCTTCCGCGCAAACAACAAGATCCCGACCAGCAACCAGATGATTACCAGGAAGATTACGATTGCTGCTATGATTGTCAATATGTTCATAATCGTCACATTTTCTACCGAGCTCTTACCCCTCCGGGGCTGTTTATAAAACAAGCTATCATCTTCTCATCGCAACTACTAACTGCTAACTGCTAACTGCTAACTAACGAATCACATCCCGAGGAACGCCATAAACCCCATGCCCAGCAGTCCGGTGATGATGTAGGCGATGCCGTTGCCCTGCAGTTTGGGCGGGATTTTCGCGTATTTGAGGCGTTCGCGGATGGCGGCGAAGGCGGTGATGGCCAACAGCCAGCCGATGCCGGAGCCGAGCGCGTAGGCCAGACTGTGCGCCACGGTGGGGAAGTGGCGCTCCTGCATGAAGAGTGAGCCGCCGAGGATGGCGCAGTTCACGGCAATCAACGGCAGGAAGATGCCCAACGTCATATACAGCGCGGGCAGATACCGCTCGAAGACCATCTCCAGCAGCTGCACGATGCCCGCAATCACCGCGATGAAGATGATCAGCGACAGAAACGAGAGGTCCGTGCCGGCAAAGCTTGCGTTCAGCCACGTCAACGCCCCTTCGCGGAGCAGGTATTTGTCGATCAAGTAGTTGACGGGCACGGTGACCGTCAGCACGAAGCAGACGGCCAGTCCCAACCCGAAGGCGGTCTTCACGTTCTTGGAGACGGCCAGATAGGAGCACATGCCCAAGAAGTAGGCGAAGACCATGTTGTCGATGAAGATGGAGCGGATGAAGATGTCGAACATTAAGGTTTAAGGTTTAAGGTTTAAGGTTTAAGGTTTAAGGGTTAAGGTTTATGGTTTATGGTTTATGGTTTATGGTTTATGGTTTAGGGTTTAAGGGTTAAGGTTGGGGGGTACTAACTGCTAACTGCTAACCGAATTCCGTTCCCAGAAGACCCCGTCGGCGTATCCCTGGATGGTGGAGTGGGTGGCGGCGAGGAGGAGGCGTTTGGCGGTCCAGAGGCAGTATTCGCGGTTGACTTCGACGCAGCAGAAGCGGCGGTCGAGTTTCTTGGCGACGACGGCGGCGGTGCCGCTGCCGGAGAAGGGGTCGAGGATGCGGTCGCCGGGGTTGGAGGAGGCGAGGATGAGCTTGGCGTAGAGTTTCTCGGGCTTCTGCGTGGGGTGGTCGGTGTTCTCGGGCATCGACCAGAAGGGCACGCTGATGTCGTCCCAGAAGTTGGAGGGGTGGGTGAGCCGGAACTTGCCGTCGGCGGTGTCGTCCCAGTCTTTGGGCTGACCGTCCACGCGATACGGGGCCAGCACCTTGCGTTTCATCTTGACGGCTTCCAGGTTGAAGGTGTAGTGTTTCGGGTCTTTCACGGCGAACCAGATGTCCTCCATGCTGTTCTTCCAGTTGAACTTCGCCCCGCGGCCCTTCTCGCGCTGCCAGGTGATGCGGTTGAGGATGGTAAGCCGCTCTTCGATAACCCGTTGCATAGAGGAGGAGCATTTCCAGTCGCCGCACATATAGAGCGAGCCCGTCGGCTTCAGCTTGTCGCACACCTTTCCGAACCAGCTGCGCAGGAATTCCTCGTAATCGTCGGATTGCATGGAAGAGAATTTCCGTCCGTGGAAGTCTTTGTCGAGGTTGTAGGGCGGGTCGAGGAGGATGAGGTCGAAGAATCCGTCTGGGATGAGGTCGAGGCATTCGAGCAGGTCGCCGTTGACGAGCATATCGTCGCGGAGGCCGGAGCGCAGGTCGTCCGGCGTGCTGACGAGCGGTTCCAGCGCGGGGACTTCCCCGGCGGTGACCGTCAGCGTGCGGTTGCGCGGGGCCCGTCCTCCACACTGCGGCTCCGCCTTGTCCGTTTCGCCCCACACTGCGGCTTCGCTTTGTCCGTTTGGCCCCACACTGCGGCTTCGCCTTGTCCGTTTGGCCCCACACTGCGGCTTCGCCTTGTGTGGGGTTATTAGCGCTTCGCGCGTCTTGCCCCTCCGGGGCTGCTCAAGGAATGTATTCGTTGTCATTCGCTGCCTCTTTCTCTCATTCTTTTTGGAATTGCAAAGGTACATTTTTTTTAGACGTTCGCGCATAATCTGAAATAACAATCGCACCTCCCTGAGACGCTCACCCCGCCAGCACGGGCTGCCCCGTCCCTACTCGCCTCGGAGAGGCGACACGCACGCAGTGCAGGTAACACCACACAAGCGCAGCGCAGTGTGGTGCTGGTAGCGCAGTGTGGTGTCGCAGCGTAGTGTGGTGTCGTGCCGCAGCGCAGTATGGTGCTGGTGGTATGCAGTGTGGCGTCGTAGCCCTGTGCTGGGGGAGTGACTCTGTGATGATCGGTGAGCGTGTATCTCATCTCAGTGTCTCGTCATGCGTACCAGCACCACGCTGCACACGAGACAGCACACCACGGGCAGCACACGGCGCACCCTCACCGGCAGCACACTGCGCGGCTCTGCCGGCATCGCACTGTGTGGCTCTGTCGGCATCGCACTGTGTGGCTCCGTCGGCATCACCCGGCGCATCTCCACCGGCATCGCACTACGTACCACCACCAGCACCACACTGCGCGGCTACGCCGCTAGTATGGTGTTACCTGCGCCTGACGGCGCGTCGCATCTCTCCGAGATGCTCACCCCGCCAGCACGGGCTGCCCCGTCCCAACTCGCCTCGGAGAGGCGACACGCACGCAGTGCAGGTAGCACCATACCAGCGCAGCGCAGTGTGGTGACGTAGCGCGCAGTGTGGTGCTGGTAGCGCGCAGTGGTGCGTCGTAGCCCTGTGCCGGGGAGTGACTCTGTGATGATCGGTGAGCGTGTATCTCACCTCAGTGTCTCGTCATGCGTACCAGCACCACGCTGCACACGAGACAGCACACCACGGGCAGCACACGGTGTACCACCGCCGGCATCACACGGCGCGGCTCTGTCGGCGCCACACGGCGTGCCACCACCGGCGCCACACGGCGTGCCACCTTCAGCGCCACACGGCGTGCCACCGTCAGCATCACACGGCGCATCTCCTCCGGCATCACACGGCGCACCACCATCGGCATCACACGGCGTGCCACCACCGGCATCACACGGCGCATCTCCACCAGCACCACACTGCGCGGCTACGCCGCTGGTATGGTGTTACCTGCGCCTGACGGCGCGTCGCATCTCTCCGAGATGTTCCGCTCAGTCCGTGAGGAAGTACTCCTCTTTGATTTTGACTCCGTTCTCCGTGAGGAACTTTCGATATTCCTCCTCAAACGTCACACTATGATGATGCTCCTTCTGTCTGGCGATATACCGCACCACCGTGGCTTTGTCGCGCAAGCTTTTCGAAAACCCAGCATATTCTTTGGTCCAGCCACTAAAAAGCGGGAAATGGGGGTTCGCCTTGAGCCACTTGCTTGTGGAGACCTTGAGTTCCTGAACGAATTTGGACATGGCCAAGGTTGCCGGCAGGGACACGAAAAGGTGCACATGATCGGGCATGCCGCCAATGCGGTAAAGATGCCCTCCCTTGTTCTTAGTAAAACCAAGTATGTAGGAGTAGAGCTCTCGTTCGTGTTCCTCCACGATGGCGGGGACGCTGCGGTGCGTGCGAAGGACAATGTGGTAATAAGTCTGTGTGTAACTCATGATTTTGTTTACAGTTTTGTATAATTTTGTTTTAACATGCTAATAACGGTAAAATGCTCGGATTATTGTGTTTGTCACATTTCTCTGAGACGCTCACCCTGCCAGCACGGGCTGCCCCGTCCCTACTCGCCTCGGAGAGGCGATACGCACGCAGTGCAGGTAACACCATACCAGCGCAGCGCAGTGTGGTGCCGCAGTGTGGTGCCGCAGTGTGGTGCCGTAGCGCAGTATGGTGCTGGTGGTATGCAGTGTGGCGTCATAGCCCTGTGCTGGAGGAGACGATGAGGAGCTACTCGCCTCGGAGAGGCGACACGCACGCAGTGCAGGTAGCACCATACAAGCGAAGCGCAGTGTGGTGACGTAGTGCGCAGTGTGGTGACGAAGCGCAGTGTGGTGACGAAGCGCAGTGTGGTGACGAAGCGCAGTGTGGTGACGTGGTGTCGCAGCGCAGTTATTTCGCCCAAATAATCACCCCAATCAATATCAGCGCCATGGGCGGGAGAATCATCAGCCCGTTGTTGAGGTAGCCGGCGGCGTACCAGCTGTCGGGGACGACCTGGTGGTTCCACAACGTGCCGGAGCCGAGCAGCTCGCGGAAGAAGGCCACCACGGCGAGCACCAATCCGTAGCCGAGACCGTTCATCACGCCGTCCATAAACGACGGGAACGGCTTGTGCGACAGCGCGAAGGCCTCCAACCGCCCCATGATGATGCAGTTGGTGATGATCAAGCCTACAAACACCGACAGCATCTTGCTCACATCGTAGAGATACGACTGCAGCAGCAGGTCCACGAGGATGACGAAGAAGGAGACCACCAACAGCTGCACGATGATGCGGATGCGCGGCGGTATCGTGTTGCGCATCAAGGAGATGATGAAGTTGGAGCAGGCACATACCACCGTCACGGAGAGGGCCATGACCACGGCGGGCTTGAGCTGCGCGGTCACCGCCAACGCCGAACAAACGCCCAACGTCTGCACCAGTATCGGGTTGTCTTTGCTGAGGGGTCCGAGGTATTTCTTCATGGTATTAATGGTGATTAGTGATTGGTGATTGGTGAGGAGTGAAGGGAGGATTGCATCATCTCATCCACCCCTTTGGAGGTCAGTGTGGCTCCGCTGATGGCGTCCACGCGGTTCTCCTCGGCGATTTCGCTGGCGGTTCCCGATTTCAACACTCTCACAGATACGAAGTTGCCGTCTTTATCGTAAAGTTTCTTGCCTTCGAAGGCTTTCAGGAACGCCGCTTCGGTGATCTTCGCGCCCAAGCCGGGGGTCTCCGATTTGTGGTCGAAGCTGACGCCCTTGAGGGTCTGCCCGTCCTCCGACACCACCGCGTACCCCCAGATCGGTCCCCACAGCCCTTTGCCGTCGAGACGGATTGCCGTGCCCTTCGAGCCGTCGGCGCAGATGACGCGGTACTGTCTTCCGTCTTCGGTCAGCGGCTCGGCAAGGTTCGAGAACGCTTCCACGGCCTTCGAGCGGTCGATGTCGTGGCCCGCCGCCCGCAGGATCTGCTGGCACTTTTCGGCCTGCTTGTTCTGGTCGCGCCGCGGCTTCAACCCCGTGGAGACCAACGTGAGCACCACCGCAATCACCACGACCAACGCCGTGATGTACAGGAAGATGTAGGTGTTGCTGAAGTTTTTCATTTAGTGATTTGTGATTTGTGATTTGTGATTTGTGATTAGTGATTTGTGATTAGTGATTAGTGATTAGTGATTAGTGATTTGTGATTAGTGATTTGTGATTAGTGATTAGTGATTTGTGATCAGAGCCCAAAGTCATAAGTCCCACGTCATAAGTCATAAGTCATACGTCATAAGTCACACGTCCCACGTCTCCGTTTGATGTGGTTTTGCACGACGCACCAGTCGATGAGGGGGGCGAAGATGTTCATCAGCAGGATGGCGAGCATCATGCCTTCGGGGTAGCCTTTGTTGAGGGTGCGGATGAGGATGGCGAGGATGCCGATGAGCAGTCCGTATATGTACTTGCCGTCGCGGGTGTGCGCGGCGGTGACGGGGTCGGTGGCCATGAAGACCGCACCGAACATAAAGCCGCCCATCAGCAGCTGGTCGTGGGCGGCGACAGGACAAAGACCTGTCAGCTGGCAGACCACCGCTGTCGCGTAGCCGCCGACGAACACCGAGAACATGATGCGCCAGTCGGCCACTTGGGTGAAGAGGAGAATGGCCGCGCCGATCAGGATGGCAATCTTGCAGGTCTCCCCGATGCAGCCGGGGATGGTACCGAGGAACAGCTCCCATGTGGAGGGCAGCGCTTCGGGATGGCCGTTCATAACGAGGGCAAGGGGAGTGGCGCCGGTGACTGCGTCCGCACCGGAAATCCACACTTTGTCGCCGGAAATCACCGACGGGTAAGCGAAGAAGACGAAAGCGCGGGCCAACAACGCAGGGTTCAGGAAGTTATAGCCGGTGCCGCCGAAGACCTCCTTGCCGAAGATGACGGCGAAAATGGTGGCCACCGCTACGATCCAGAGCGGCACGTCGGGCGGCATGATCATCGGGATGAGGAAACCTGTGACGAAGAAACCCTCCGCCACCTCCTCCTTGCGTATCTGCGCGAAGAGGACCTCCACGCCAAGTCCGCTCACGTAGGTCACGATGACCAACGGCAGCCATTTCAGGAATCCGTACCAGAGACAAGACCATAGAGCCGTCTGTCCCCCGACGGAGAGGGAATGCTGATAGCCCACATTCCACCAGCCGAATACCAACGCGGGAACCAGCGCAATCATCACCGTGATCATGATGCGCTTCATATCGACCGCGTCGCGCACGTGGCAGCGACCGTCCGTGACTGTCGCGGGCGTACGCAGGAACGTGTCCATGGCGTCGAGCAGGGCGTTGAATCTATGCGGTTTCTCAGACATCTCTTCAAAAAGTTGGCAAAAGTAACAAATTATCGCTTATCTGGCTCAAAAGAAGTGATCCGAATCACCCACGCATTCTCCAGCTCGTTAAGTTTTTTCGTGTCGATGTCGGAAAAGTCGATAGTAAGGGTTCCTCTCTTGTCCTGCTTCCATTTCAGCATGGTGTAGGCTTTCCCTTTTTCGCCGTGGTAGCTCATCTCATAATCCGTGCCTAACAGGATCATCCCATCTTTCGGGTTTAGCTTTGGCATATTCTTGATGACTAGCGGCTTGCGCGGATCAGGACGCTCGAACTCGATAATGTAGAGGTTGTTGTAGAGGTTCTCGCTCTTGGTGGTGAAGCAGCGTGTGGTGGTTTGCCATGTGATTTCGCTAATCCAGTTTGAGGATACGGGCTCGAAATCCCCTCCGTCAACACTCACGAGGAGCGAGGCCGTGGCCTCGAGGTCTTTCTCATGATACCAGACATCTAATTGATAATTCTCCCCTTTGGCGAGGTGCACCTCATACCAAGGCGTGTTCTCCGCCCAGTTACTGTTGTAATAGAGAATAGTGTCCCCATTGCCTGCAACGGTCATCTCGTCGTTGGCAACAGCCTTGAAACGGTATGTACCATCCTTCGGCGCCTTGAAAGATCCTTTCCAATGAATGTCGAAGTTGTCCACTGGCATTTCTCTGAGTGGGGCATTGCGCACCCAGTCGAAATGTAGAGGGCCTGAATATCCAGGTAAAGCGAAGGTCGTTGTACGTTGGCACGGAATCTCATACGGCCTTGTCCCATATATCGCCTCGCCGTTGATTTTCAGCCATTTGCCGAGTGCTCTCAGCCGTTCCTGCTGGATGAGCGGGATGGTGCCGTCGGCGTAGGGACCCACGTTGAGGGTCATGCCGCCGCCGTGCGCCACCAACTCCACAAAGTGCTGTATCAACTCCTTGTCGGTCATGTAGTTGTCCAAATCCTCGTTGCGGTTCAACCCGAAGCTGCGTCCGAAGCCGCGGCACTCTGCCCACGGCACCTCGGTGTTGGCGATGCCCGCGCTGTACTCGGGCGTCAGGAAGCCGTGCTTCGTGCCGTTGCCCCAACGGTTGTTCACGATGGCGTCCGCGCCCACGGTGTTGTAGTACCAGCTGATCAGTTCCTGCGAACGAAGCTGCTCCGCCGTGTTGTTCCAGTCGCCGTCGGAGAAGAGAAGGTCGGGCTTGTAACGGCCCACCAACTCCTTGAACTGCGGCACCATATAGTTATCAACATAGTCGCCGATCTCGTTGTCGGGATCCTGCATCCAGATGTGGCGCGGGTTGGTCCATTCTGGCAGCGAGTAGTAGAAGCCCATCCGCAGTCCGTGGTCGCGTACGCTGGTGGTCAACTCCTCCACGATGTTGCGCCTCGGACCGCTCATCACGCTGTTCCATTCAGGCTGGAATGGACTGTCCCACAGACAGTAGCCGTCATGATGTTTCGTGACCAACACCACGTATTTCGCGCCGGCATCCTTGAACATTTGCGCCCAATCGTCGGGATTCCAAAGCTCTGCGTGCCAGAATTTGGTGAGCTCCTTGTACTGGTCGAAGACGGGCTTGGTGGTGTCGGCGTAGTAGCTCATGATGCGCGTCCGCTCGGGCACTTTCTGCATCAGCCCGCGGTAGAACCATTCGCCGTAGCCCTCCTTGGAGGCGTAGGCAGGCACGGAGTAGAGTCCCCAGTGGATGAAGATGCCGAGTTTCGCGTCTTGGAACCACTGCGGGTAGCCGCGCTGGTTGAGGGATTCCCACGTGGGTTGAACTTGGGCCTGTGTCGTCAATCCGGCCAGTAGGATTATCAATAAGGTCGCTAATTTCTTCATTCTTGATTCTGCATTTTTAATTCCAAGAGGGCGTCCTCGACGATTTGTTGCCACTCCTTTTTCGAGGGGCAGACGAGTTCGCAGAGGGCGAAGTCCTCGCTATCGACTTCGTAGATGCCGAGGGCTTCCATCTGTTCGATGTCCTTGATCTCGCAGGCCTTGAGCAGCTGCAGAGGCATCAGGTCGAAGGGGAAGACCTTGTCATAGACGTCGGTCATCATGACGGCGCGGCGGCCGCCGTGGAGCGAGGTGTTGACATCGTAGGTGCGTTTCGGGGTGAGCCACGACAGGAATGTGTGCGAGAGGCTCCATTTCTTCAGCCCCGGCAGTAACCATCCGAGGATCTCGCGTTGGCCGCCCTCCGCAATGACCGTGATCTGCCGGTCGTGGAAAGCGAGGGTGGGGGAGTCCCCCAACTTGCTGCCGCTCAGTATGCTGCCGCTGATGGCGCGGACGTTCTCCTGCGTGAGGCTGTCGGCGAACAGCGCGGACAGATCCGCACCGTAAATCGTGTCGAAGTAGCCGGTGTTCTTGACGGCGGGCCCCGTCAGCGCAGCGGTTTTCCCGAACTGCAGCATCTGTTCCGCAAAGAAACGACCGATGCGGGCCACCTCTTGCGGGTCGAGGAACCAGACCGTTTCGCCTTTGTCGATGGGGTCTATTCGGTGGATTTGAGTGCCGACGTTTCCGGCGGGGTGCGGACCGCTGAAGTAGTGCTTCTGCACATTCTCGACAGCTTCAAAGAGTTGGTTGTCAGCCCTTTCTCGCATACAGATATGTACAGTCGCGTCACCGGCGGCCAGTTGCAGCATCTTGATTCCCTGCCGGAAATCCTCCTCCTTGCCACGCATCAGCACATTGAAGTCCGGGGCGAGTGGGTTGCTGTCGAAGCAGGAGACGAATACGGCTTTGGGTTTCGCATCGGGACTGGGGATGGTGGCGTAGGGGCGTTGTCGCAGAGAAGGCCACAGACCATTCTGTAGCAACAACTTGCGGACAGCCTCTCCGTCGGTCGGTGGCTCGAAATGGATGGTTCTTTCCGTGGGCGCGTCCACGTCGCGGGCAATCGTGATCTCCTCGATGATCCGCTTCTCGCCGCGCACAATCTCCCGCACCGTGCCTGCAATGGGAGAGACAATGACGACACGTTCATCCGCTTTGTCGTGGAACAACGGGCTGCCGATTTCCACGTGGTCGCCAGCCTGCACGAGCAATTTGGGTTTCATCCACCGGAAGTCGGATGGCCGGATGTGGAAGGTTTTGGGCAAAACGAAGTCTAACGGCGTGTCGGGCGCGGCGCCGTCCAACTTCAGATCCAGTCCTTTGTTGATTTTGTAGGTCATCGTGTTCATCGTTTGGGTCTCACAATGTTATAATCCAATCGCATTACAGTTTGGGATTTCCGTCAATCGAGAATCCCATTTTCTTGACGGTGATGAATTCGCGGGTGGAGAGGCGGACGTTCATCTTGGCGGGCTTCCCGTTGGGGCGCACCACTTTCAGCCCCTCGACCACCACGTTGTCAAGATAGTCCACCGGCTTTTTGAGCTCGCGGGTTGCGCCGGAGGGGTAATAGAGGTTGAGGGTGCCGACCGTGGCGGGTGCCACCACTGTCATGTTGGTGACCCGCAGGTTGGGCCAGCATTTGGCCGCTAACTCCGGACGGGAATTGGTGGCCGTGTCGAGCAGCATGACGTTGACCAGCGAGTGGTAGCGAGGCGTGACTTCGAAGATGCAGTCGCGCATCACGATGTCGAAGGGGGTGTAGGCGTTGTAGCTGGAGCGGATGCGCACCGGGATGCAGTCGATAAAGCGGCACGAGTCGAAGGTGACGGTGCCGTACATCGAGGAGAACTGGGTTTGTCGCTGGCGTAGGGTGCAACGTTGCAGCAGGACGTCGCGGCCGTAGCAGTGGATGTCGAAACGGTTGAGGTCGCAGTCGCGCAAGGTGGTGTTCGACAGGTAGTTGGTGCCGAATACCCCCCAGTTGCCATCGGCGGTCACCCGTTCGAAAGTGGTGTTCCAGAGGTTGTTGAGGGAGAAGGCATAGCCGTAGTCGCGTGAGATGCCGTACCCCGAGTAGGTGCCGTCAACGGTCACATCGCGGAAGGTGACACCCACCGAGCTGGTCACCCCGAAGACCCCGTCGGCGGTCATCCGGCTCTTGGGTGTGGTCACGTGCACGTCCTCAATCAGCACATTGCACTGTCCGCTCACATTCAGGCAGTAGGTCTTGAACTGCGACTGCTCGGTACGGAACAGGTTGAGACCTCGGAAGACCTTCGGTTTTGTATCGACGTTCACGACGGCAGCCTGCAACTGGGTGGAGTCGGTGTTCCACGGTGCGATAGGCGCGTTGGCGGCGATGCCGTCGTGCAACAGCAGGATGTCGTGGCGATGGATGCAGTAGCCGTAGCCGATGCGCTCGGTCCACGGTTTCAAATCGTTGAGGATGAGTAGCTTGTCGCCAGTAGATAATGGCGGTACGCTGCGGAAGTCCCCGTTATCGACCAGTGCCTTGTCCAACGCCACCGGCTTCGATGGGCTGTTCAGGGAGAACAGGGTGCCGTGTCTCGCATTGTTGGTGACGTAGAGGACGAGACCGCCGAAGTCGGTATGCGGACCGAGCGGGATGGTCTGGAAGTCGGGCGGCAGTTCGATGTCCAAGGTGTCGATGCCGGCGTAGCTCACCTCCACCCCCATGGAATTGGCCTGCACATGGGTGTTGTAGAGGATGCGGTAGCGGTCGATGCCGTCCGTCGCATCGCGAAGCCCTAAGTCAAGCGGGGAAATCTGCGCCATGGCGGTGGTGAAAAAGAGTTCGAACGCGGCAAAAAAGACTGCGGCGAGTAAGGTTCGTATCCGATGATTCATAAACGGCGATAATCATAGTGGTTGATATAGCATATCGGACGGCAAAGGTACACAAATTTCGGATATATGTTGTCATTATAAAATTGTTATTTTTGCACCTTCTATATTGATTGATAAACCGTTTCATTATGAAAAAATTATACCTCCTGATTCTGTTTAGCGTCTCTTTGTTTGCGTTCACAGCGTATGCCCAAGACCATCCGAAAGCGTCCGCAATGCCTGTGGAGGCCGTCAAGTTGCAAAGTCCCGATGGGCAGCTGTTGCTCCGGTTCGCGGTGGTGGACGGCCACCCGCAATACACCCTTGACCGTGCAGGGAAGCCTGTGGTGCTGCCCTCGCGGATGGGTTTCACCCTCATCGGGCGCAAGAGTCTTGACCACGACTTCACCCTGACGAACTCAAAGAAAAGCACGTTCGATGAGACGTGGGAGCCGGTCTGGGGCGAGGAGGCCTCTATCCGCAACCACTACAACGAGCTGCTTGTCACGTTGGAACAGCATGGGGCTCTCGACTGGCAGGGCAAGGTGATTCCCCGTGCCACCGTCATGCAGATTCGCTTCCGCCTTTACGACGACGGCTTGGCGTTCCGCTACGAATTTCCCTACGAGAACGCGCTGACTTACTTCAAGATAGCAGACGAGCTGACCGAGTTTGCCATGGCCGGCGACCATACCGCGTGGTGGATTCCCGGCGACTACGACACGCAGGAGTACAACTATACCGAGTCGAAGCTGTCGGAGATTCCGGATCGCGCCGAGGCGATGCATCGCACCTACGACGGGGTTTGGAGCGTCTTCTCCAATTCCGCCGTGCAGACGGCTTTGCAGATGAAAACCGCTGACGGGCTGTACCTTAACATCCACGAGGCGGCGGCCCTCAACTTCCCGACCATGCACCTGCTGATTGACACGACGAGCCTCGTTTTCCGTGCTTCGCTCACCCCGGACGCGGAAGGGGTGAAAGGTCGGCTGCAGGCGCCCTGTCACACGCCTTGGCGCACCGTGATGGTCTGCGAGAAGGCCACCGACGTGCTCGCCTCGCGCCTGATTCTCAACCTCAACGAGCCCTGCGCCATTGAGGATGTCTCCTGGATTCATCCCGTGAAGTATATGGGTGTCTGGTGGGAGATGATTACCGGCAAGAGTTCGTGGAACTACACCGATGACTTCCGTTCCGTGCGGTTGCCCGGCGACGAAGGCGAGGGCGTCACGGACTACGCGAGTGCCAAGCCCAACGGTCACCATGGCGCCAACAACGCCAATGTGCGCCGTTTTATCGACTTTGCGGCCGCCAACGGCTTCGATGCCATCCTCATCGAGGGGTGGAACATCGGCTGGGAGGACTGGGTCGGCAACCAGAAATACTACGTGTTCGATTTTGTCACCCCGTACCCCGACTTCGACCTGCCTGCACTGAACAAGTACGCCCACGAGAAGGGCATACGGCTGATTATGCACCACGAAACCTCTTCTTCCACAGCGAATTACGAACGTTGGATGGAGAAAGCCTACAGTCTGATGAACCAATACGGCTATGATGCGGTGAAGAGCGGCTATGTGGGCGACATCCTGCCGTACGGCGAAAACCACTTCAGCCAGCCGATCAACAACCATTACCACTATGCGGTGACCGAGGCGGCCCGGCACCACATTATGGTGGATGCCCACGAAGCGGTGCGCCCGACGGGGCTCTGCCGCACCTGGCCCAATATGATCGGCAACGAGAGCGCGATGGGCACCGAGTTCAAGGGCAAAATCCATCCCGGGCACACCACCATCCTGCCGTTCACGCGGCTGCAGGGCGGCCCGATGGACTACACCCCCGGCATCTTCCAGACCGACATCGGCAAGTTCGTCAGCTGGCAGCAGGGCAACCGGATGAGCCACACCATCTGCAACCAGTTGGGTCTCTACGTCACCTTCTACTCGCCGTTGCAGATGGCCGCCGACCTTCCCGAGCATTACGAGCCCTTCATGGACGCCTTCCAGTTCATCAAGGATGTGGCCGTGGACTGGGACAAGAGCCTCTACTTGGAGGCCGAGCCCGGTGCGTACATCGTGACGGCCCGCCACCCGAAGCTGTCGTCGTTGAACAAGGCTGCCGACGGGGTAGGGGCGTTGGCCGACGGCAAGAAAGGGGTGATTTCCGGTGCCACGCGATTCGTCTATGCCATTCCTGACACCGTGGAGACGTGCCATGGCGCGTCTCTACAGAACCCGCGAGACGTGTGGTATATCGGTGGCATCACCGACGAGAACGCCCGCGAGGTGGAGGTGAAACTGGATTTCCTGAAACCCGGCGTGAAATACGAGGCCACCATCTATGCCGATGCTCCTGATGCCTGCGGATTACCCGAAAACAGTTCACAAGTCACAAATCACAAGTCACTGAAATACAACCCGCAGGCCTACACCATCACCAAAAAGAAAGTCACGGCCAAAAGCGTGCTGAAACTGCGGATGGCTCCGTGCGGGGGCTTTGCCGTGTCACTTCGGGAAATCTGAAAACAGAAGAATAGACAAACGAAATAATTGTATTTTTGCGTTCAGAAAATAATCGGATTATGAAAAAAACATACGCTTTTATCCTGTTTTTTGCGGCATTAGTAGTGTTGCCGTCCTTTGCCCAGCAATATCCCAAGGCGCCCGCCATGCCGGCGGATGCGCTGACATTGAACAGTCCTGACGGACGGCTACAGCTCCAGTTCGCGGTGGTGAACGGGCAGCCGCAGTATGCACTCAACCGCGCAGGGAAACCGGTGGTGCTACCCTCGCGCATGGGCTTCACCCTCGAATGGCGCGACGACCTTGCACACGCATTCGTGCTCAAAGACAAGGCCTTCAGTTCGTTCGACGAGACGTGGGAACCCGTATGGGGCGAGGAGGCCCACATCCGCAACCACTACAACGAGATGCTCGTGACCCTCGAACAGCCGGTCGGTTCCGTGGAGAGCATGGATCACTCCACCGAAAAGAAGGCCACCGTAATGCGCATCCGCTTCCGTCTTTATGACGACGGTCTCGGCTTCCGCTACGAGTTCCCAGTGAAGAATGCCTTAGCCTACTTCTGGATTACGGAGGAGTTGACTGAGTTCGCCATGACCGGCGACCACACCGCTTGGTGGATTCCCGGCGACTACGACACGCAGGAGTATAACTTCACCGAGTCGAAACTGTCGGAAATCCGTGGCTTGTACGATGACGCGCACAAGGGTTGTGGTTGGCCGTGGAAGAACTTCTCACCCACCGGCGTGCAGACCGCTTTGCAGATGAAAACGGCCGACGGACTCTATGTGAACATCCACGAGGCGGCGGTGCTGGATTACCCGACGATGCACCTGGACCTCGACGACAAGAACTTTGTCTTCCGTGCTTGGCTCTCGCCGGACGCCACGAATTACAAGGGTCGTCTGCAAGCGCCTTGCCATACGCCGTGGCGCACCGTGCAGGTGTGCGAGAAGGCCACCGACGTGCTCGCCTCGCGCCTGATTCTCAACCTTAACGAGCCGTGCGCTATCAAGGATGTCTCCTGGATTCACCCCGTGAAGTATATGGGTGTTTGGTGGGAAATGATCTCCGACAAGAACTGCTGGAGCTACACCAACGATTTCCCGTCGGTGCGGCTCAGCGTGCCCGACAACAAGGATGTCGCACCCGAGGTGGAGGGGGTCACCGACTACACCAAAGCCACACCCCACGGTCGCCATGCCGCCAACACCGAGAATGTGCGCCGCTACATCGATTTTGCCGCTGCCCACGGTTTCGATGCCCTGCTCATCGAGGGGTGGAATGTCGGTTGGGAAGACTGGTACGGCAAAGACAAGGATTTCGTCTTCGACTTCCTGACGCCATATCCCGATTTCGACCTGCCTGCGCTGAACAAGTATGCCCACGAAAAAGGTATCCGGCTCATTATGCACCACGAAAGCTCTTCCTCTACCATCAATTACGAGCGATGGATGGAAAGAGCTTATAACTTGATGAACCAATATGGCTACGATGCGGTGAAGAGCGGCTATGTGGGTCATATTCTGCCGCATGGCGAGGGGCACTACAGCCAGCCCATCATCAACCACTACCACTACGCCATCGTGGAGGCAGCCAAGCACCATATTATGGTCAATGCTCACGAGGCTGTCCGCCCGACGGGACTGTGCCGCACCTGGCCCAATATGATCGGCAACGAAAGCGCGATGGGCACCGAGTTCCGCGGCCGCATCAAGCCCGGACACACCACCATCCTGCCGTTCACGCGCTTGCAGGGTGGCCCGATGGACTACACCCCCGGCATCTTCGAGACCGACATGGAGAAGATTGTCAGCTGGGACAAGGGCGACAAGATGCGGCACACCATCTGCAACCAGTTGGGACTGTACGTCACCTTCTATTCGCCGCTGCAGATGGCCGCTGACTTCCCTGAACATTACGAGCCCTTCATGGACGCCTTCCAGTTCATCAAGGATGTGGCCGTGGATTGGGATACCAGCCTCTACCTTATGGCGGAACCGGGCGCGTATATCGTGACAGCCCGCCATCCGAAGATCTCCACATTGAACAAGGCCGCCGACGGCGTCGGAATGCTGGCTGACGGCAAGAAAGGGGTTATTTCCAGTGCCACGCGGTTCGTCTATGCGATTCCCGATTCTGTAAAGACGTGCCATGGCGCGTCTCTGCAAAACCCGCGCGATGTCTGGTACGTGGGCGGCATCACCGACGAGAATGCCCGCGAGGTGGAGGTCAAGTTGGATTTCCTGAAGCCGGGCGTGAAATATGAGGCCACCATCTACACCGATGCGAAAGATGCCAGCGGTCTTCCCGGTGACAGCTACAACCCTCAAAAGTACACGATTTCCAAGAAGGATGTCACAGCCAAGAGCGTGCTGAAGCTGCGGATGGCGCCGTGCGGCGGTTTTGCAGTTTCCTTACGGCAAAAGTAGCGGAAACGGATTCCTCCAAAAACAAGAAGAGACGCACGGCCGTGCGTCTCTTCTTGTTTTGATAATTTATCCGATGGAAGGGGATTATTTCCGCACATCCATCTCTTTGAGCAGATAGCCGGCGCCGCCGAACTTGTCGATGATGAAGAGGACGTAGCGCACATCCACGTTGATGCAGCGCTGCAGCTCGGTGTTGAACACGATGTCGCTGCTCAGTGCCTCCCAGTTGCCGTCGAAGGCCAGGCCGATGAGTTCGCCGTTGGCATTCATGATCGGGCTGCCGGAGTTGCCGCCGGTGATGTCATTGTTGGAGAGGAAGCAGACATGCATGGTGCCGTCCTTGTCCAGATATTGGCCGAAGTCCTTGTCGAGAATGAGCTTTTTCAGCTTCGCGGGGACGTCGAACTCGAAATCGCCGGGCACCTCTTTCTCGAGGATACCTTTCGTGGTGGTGTAGTAGTTGTAGTGCACGCCGTCGGCCGGGTAGTAGTCACACACGGTGCCGAAGGTGGTGCGCATGGTGCTGTTGGCGTCGGGATACATCGGTGTGGAGGCGTTCATCTCCTTCAGGGCGGCGATGTAGGTGCGGCGCGGAACCTCCAGTTGCTCGTCAGCGCGGAAGACGCTGGAGTTCATCATCAGGTAGTTGTAAACCGCCTGGAAATATTGGTAAGCGGGGTCGTTTTCCAAAACCTTGTTGGACGGGGCCTTCACGAATTTCTCGAAGTTCTCCTTGCTGATGAAGATAGACTTGAGCATGGCTTTCTCGAAGGCGTCGTAGTTGTTCTTGTAGGTCTTGGCGAAGAAGGTCAGGTCGGGACGATTGTGCTCGTCATGTTTGGCCCACGTCTTCAGAGAGGCCACCACGATTTTCGCCTCGGTGGCGGGGTCGGTGTCGTTGTTGTAGTTGTCGAAGCTCTTCAGCAGTTTCTCCACCTTGCTGTCGTCGAATTTCTTCTCGCCCTTGTTGAGTTTCAGCTGGCTTTGCAGGCGCAGGGTGGCGAGCATGGTCGGGGAGGCGGAGAACATCAGGTTGCCGTTCATCACGGATTTGACTTTCGCGCCGTCGATGCCCTTGCAGATTTTCTCGATTTCGGCCAGGCAGTTGCCGTATTTCTCCTTACGGTTCTTGTCGGCGTTGATCCACTTGGTCAGTTCAGCCTCTTGTTTCGCTTTGGATTCCACCACTTTGAGGGCTTTCAGGCTCTCCACCTCGCCGTGCTGGTTTTTCCAGTAGTTGGCCAGGCCGGCGTGTTTGTCGGCGTATTGCAGGTTCACCTTGTTAGAGGCTTCCATCGCGTCGTGCATCACGGGGAGGATGACATCGAGGGGTTCATAGATGGCCGGGGCGTTGATGTCGATCTCGTTCTGCACCTCGTAGGAGGTCATGAAGCGGTTGGTGGTGCCGGGGTAACCCCAGATCATGGTGTAGTCGCCGGGTTGGTAGCCTTTCAGGCTGACGGGCAGGTAGTGTTTCGGGTGCATCGGGACATTGTCCTTGGAGTACTTGGCGGGGGAGCCGTCGGGGGCGGTGTAGATGCGGAAGACGGTGAAGTCGCCGGTGTGACGGGGCCACATCCAGTTGTCGGTGTCGCCGCCGAACTTGCCGATGGCGCTCGGGGGAGCGACCACGAGGCGCACGTCCTCATACATCGTGTAGATGAACATGTAGTACTCGTTGCCTTCGTAGAAGGGTTTCACGATGACTTTGTAGCGGCCGTCCTGCGAATTGTCCTTGCGCAGTTTCTTGATGGCCTCTTCCACGTATTTCTCACGCTCGCTCTCGGTGGTCTTGTCGTTGACCTTGGCCAGCACGATGTCGGTCACATCCTCCATACGTTCGAGGAAATGGACGTGGAAGTTGACGGGAAGCTCTTCCTCCTTGCTCATGGCGAAGAAGCCGTTGTTGAGGTAGTCGTGCTCCACGCTGGAAAGTTCCACCACGGAGGAGTAGCCGCAGTGGTGGTTGGTGAACATCAGGCCGTCTTTGGAGACCATCTCACCGGTGCAGAAGCCGTCGCCGAGTTGCACGATGGCGTCCTTCAGGGAGGAGTTGTTGATGTCGTACAGCTGTTCGGCCGTCAGTTTCAGACCCATCTTTTGCATCTGGGCATAGTTGTAGTTCTTGATGAACATGGGCAGCCACATGCCTTCATCGGGCGGATTCACCGCGAACACGGGGGCGGTGATGGCCAGAACTGCCAGTAACAGCAGTTGCTTTTTCAAAGTGGTTAATAATTTCATAGTACTTTCTGTTTGTTTATTGTTTACTGTTTACTGTTTACTGTTTCTGCTCTAGAGACGCATCTTCGGGCTCGGTTGCTACATTTTCTTCGGTTTTTTTCTCCAAATCGTTGAAAATGCGGTTGTTGAAAATGATGGCTAGCAGGATGCCGACGGTGATGCAGGAGTCGGCGAAATTGAAGACGGCGGGGAAGAACCAGGAGCCGCCCCAGATCGGGAAGCCTTCCGGAAAGGGGAAGATGCGGAGGTAGAACATATCCACCACCTTGCCGAAGAAGAAGGGGGCGTAGCCGTGCCCCGGCGACCATTGCGCCACCTGCAGGAAGTCACTTTCCGTGAAGAGGATGCCGTAGAACATGCTGTCGAGGATGTTGCCGAAAGCGCCGGCGATGACAAGGCAGAGGATGCTCAGCACCAGCCAGTCCATCTTTTCGCGGCGTATGCGGTTGGCGATGTACCAGCAAAGCGCGCCTGCCAGCAGGATGCGCACGAGCGACAGGAGGAACTTGCCGACCTGCTTCCCGAAGCTGATGCCGAAAGCCATACCCTCGTTCTCCACAAAGTGCAGGTTGAACCACTCTCCAAGCAACGGAATCGTCTGACCGAGGGCAAGATGCGTCTTGACCCAGAACTTGATGACCTGGTCAATCACAATCAGTATCACCACAATGGCGACGGCAGCCCATGCATACTTCTTTTTCAAATCACCAAATTTTCGTTAGTTTACAATTATTAATAATGGGGCGGCAAAGGTACATAAATTACGAATACGCTCCGACAGGGGAATTGAAAAAACACAATATTATTGCAAATCTCCCGTTGTTTCAAAATATTTTATATTTTTGCGACTTGTTTTAAGAATTAGAGCTTTATGAAAAAAATGAGAGTTTTCCTGCCGATAATCGTGGCGTTAGTGGGCGTGTTTTTCTTCACCCAATGCAAGAAGGACCATTCCTGTAAAATGCGTCTCACCTGCTACTATTCGTCCAACGGCATGGACGCTGACTCCGTGGTGCCCTTCGCACTCATTTCCTTCGACACGGTGAAGTACAACTCCGGACTGGCCGTCGACACCAACATTGCGCGCGTCCAGGATTTCCCGACCAACGGACTCGGCGTTTTCGAGTACACGCTCGACTATCCTGCCCTGTTGATTGTCAACGCCGTGAAGATCGACTCGGTTGGCGGTTTGGCCAAGAAGTACACCGGCACTGCGCAAGTGCAGGTCAACGAAGGTGAGACCACCGAGAAGACCATCCTGATGGTCGAGACGAACTAAAATCTTGGTTTTGAGAAGGAAACACTCAAGCCTCCTATTCCTTATCGTGGCGTCCTTGGTTCTCGCGACGGTTGTGTTCGTGCACGGCCGGGGTTCTGCTGTACCCAAGTTCCACATCGCCAAGCTGGAAAAGAAAAGGCACCACGCCCGTAGTGACACCATCTCTGTGTGCCTTTTCTACCACGCCGCCGACTACTTTGTCTATCAAGGTTCCGTCATCGGTTTCCAGCACGACGTGCTCAAACAGATGGAGAAGGATTTCCATCGCCCGGTGGAAATCACCATCGAGTCGGATCCGGAAAAGATGTTCCTCACCGCCCTCTCCAACCAGTACGACATCGTCTGCTTCGACTTCGACAAGGCCAACTACGACCCGTTCTACATTACGGTTTCCGAACCGGTCGCCTACACCTACCCTGTGCTTATCATGCGCAAGAAGGATCCCGCCTACGACTCGTTACCGCACATTGTCAACACCTCGGCAAAGTATTACAACACCTTGGACTTCAGTACATTGGATGATCCTACTACTTGGAAAATCCAACATAATCCGGATCTCGCCATCGAGGATCTGATGGATATGCTCGTGGATAAGCAGATCGACTACGCTGTCTGCAACTACAACGAGGCCATCACGCTGATGCCGTTCTATACCCAGCTGACCATTGGGCCGCGTGTGGGCGACAACTTCCCCCGCACCTGGATCCTGAATCAGCACAACAAAATGCTGAACGACTCTATTAATCGTTGGTTGTCAGACTTTAAGGAGACGAACAAGTACCAATCGCTCTGTGAGAAATACCTGTCGCCGCACTCCTACGTCATTTCGCGATCATTCGGCAAGAGCAAGCATAGCACCTCCTACTATGACGGAGTATTGAAGAAGGCGGCCGCACGCTACGGCTTCGACTGGCGGCTGATTTCGGCCATCATCTACCAAGAGTCCCGCTTTATCCCCGACCTGGTGGGTTTCGGCGGCAGCTACGGCGTGATGCAGATGATGCCCGTCACTTGCGAGCGCTACGGCATCACCGATTCCTCCACTGTGGAGGAGCAGATTCTGGCCGGCGCGAAGTACATCTCCTTCCTTTGCAACATCTTCCGCGACAAGGTCGACACCGCCGATCTCTACTATTTCGTGGCGGGTGCCTATAACTCCGGACCCGGCCACATCCTTGATGCGATGGCCCTGTGCGAGAAGTATGGTGACGACCAGACCAAGTGGACGAAAACATCGGAATATCTCATCAAGAAGTCCCACAAGGAATACTATCGCGATGAGGTGGTGAAATGTGGTTATTACCCCGGCAAGCATACGGTGAACTATGTGGACGAGGTGATGACGAGATACAATGGATTTACATTATCAAAGGAATAACATGAGAATATTGATTATTGGACGCGGTGGCCGTGAGCACGCCATCGCTTGGAAAATGGCGCAATCCGCTCTGAACCCTGAACTCTTCATCGCCCCGGGCAATGTCGGGATGCGGCATATCACGGCGCAGACCGGCGCGTCCGTCACGCTGGTGGATATCGGTGAAAACGAGACGGAACGGCTGCGCGACTTCGCCCTTACGGAACATATCGACCTCACCGTCGTGGGACCCGAAGCGGCCTTGGCCAACGACATCGCCACGGTGTTCGCCGCTGCCGGGTTACGCATCTTCGCTCCGACCGCTGCCGCTGCCCAAATCGAGACCAGCAAGGAGTTCGCCAAGGATCTGATGCGCAAGTATCGGATTCCTACAGCCGAATACCGCACCTTTGAAGACTATGACAGCGCGAAAGCTTACCTTGACCAGCAAGGAGCCCCCATCGTTATCAAGTACGACGGGTTGGCCGCCGGCAAAGGAGTGGTGGTCGCCATGACTGTCGAGGAGGCTGACAACGCCTTGAAAGACATGCTGTTGGACAACCGTTTCGGCAAAGGGAAAGTGGTGATGGAGGAGTTTCTGCAAGGCCCGGAGTTCTCATTGCTCGCGTTGGTGAATGGGGAGCAGGTGGTGCCGCTCGTCATCGCGCAGGACCACAAGCGCGCCTACGACGGCGACAAAGGACCCAACACCGGCGGAATGGGCGCCTATTCCCCCGTGCCTGTCATCCCGCAATCGCAGATTGACTGGGCCGTGGAACATATTATGAAGCCGACCGCAAAAGCGTTGAAATCAGAGGGTTGCTCCTTCTGCGGAGTTCTCTATGGCGGACTGATGCTGACGAAAGACGGTCCGAAAGTCATCGAGTTCAACGCCCGTTTCGGCGACCCCGAGACCGAGGTGGTGTTGACAACAAAGACGTTACGCCAGAATTTTACGAGGATGCGTTTCTCGGCGTGGTCTTGGCAGCCAACGGATATCCGGGAAGCTACACGAAGAATATCCCGCTGAACAACCCCGACGGATTGTCGCAGCAGGTTTTCTGCATGGGGGTGAAAGAGGAGGGCGGACAGCTGTTCTCCAACGGTGGCCGCGTGCTCATCGTGGTGGGCCGGGGTGCCACGCTAAAGGAAGCCCAACAAGATGCCTATCAAGGTGTTGCGAAGATGACGCATCCCGATTTGTTCTACCGTAAAGACATCGGCTGGCAGGCGGTTAACAGTTAGCAGTTAGTAGTTAGCAGTTAGCGACAAACTCTAACCCCTAACCCCTAACCCATAACCCTTAAACCATAAACCATAAACCTTAAACCTTAACCCATAAGCCGTTTCCACCGGAAATATCCGAGGACGGCAACGATAACATACACGGTGTATAGGATGGCCGTCGGGTAGAGCCCTTTCCAGAAATAGAGTGCCACGCAAACGACGTTCACGATGACCCAGAACAGCCACTGTTCGAGGTATTTCCGTGACAGCATCCACATAGCCACGATGCTGAGCGAGGTGGTGAAGGCGTCGCCGAGCGGTACTGGGCTGTCGGTGAAGTTGCGCAGAATCAGGAATAGGAGCATCCACAGCCCGATGGAAACGAGCAGTAATGGTAGCCACAGTCGTTTGGGAGTGCGGCAGATGGTCAATTCCTCGCTTACGGAGTCATTGCTCACCCCTTTATGTCTTCGGGAGGCAGTCCACTTCATCAAACCGTAGGCGTTGGCACCGATGTAATAGACTTGCAACGCCGCGTCAGCGTAAAACTTACCGGTCATATAGACGATGACGTAGAACACCGACATCAGGATGCCGACGGGCCAGAGCCAGACGTTGGCCTTGTACTCCAAAAAGAGGTAGGTTAGCCCGATGATGGCGGCGACAATCTCGATAATCAAATCCACTGACATAATGCGCATTCTTAAAAAACGGCGGCAAAAGTAGAAAATTATTTCCACAATAGAATGATTAACGTGGCGTTGTTCATAAAAAATGCAAATGCGTTTTGATGAAACGACAATATCTGTTATTTTTGCAAGTTATATTTCTGTGTATGAAGATTTTCAAAAATAGACGCGGTTTTGTTGCCCTTTGCGCACTCTTTCTGGCGTGGGCACTGCTCATTCCGGCATTTGGTTTTGCCCAAAGCGGTAAGAGCAGTACTCAGCTCAAGAAGGACAAGCAGAAGATTGAGAACGAGATCGCCAACACGCAGAAGTTGCTGAAGAAGACAGAGTCGAACCAGAAGGCGGCCGTGCAACAGGCGGCCCTCTTGCGCAAGCAGATCCAGAATCGCGAGAAGTTGATCACCAACCTCAACTCACAGATTATCCAGATGGAAGATGAGCAGGAGCAGAACCAGCAGGAGATCAATAGCTTGGAGAAGCGTCTTGCCTATATGAAAGCCGACTACGCACAGCTGGTGTACAACGCCTACCGCAACCGCCGTTTCCTCGACAAGGTGACGTTCATCCTTGCTGCCGACGATTTCTCGCAGATGTTCCGGCGGATGCGCTACTACGCCATCTTCTCCCGCAACGTGCGTGAGCAGGCCGCCCAGATTCGGAAAACCACCGAGGAGTTGACCAAGAAGAACGAGCAGATTGTGATGCTGAAAAACGACAAGCTGACGACGTTGTCCTCCAAGGAGCAGGAAATCAAGAGTCTGGAGAATGACCGCAAGAAGAAGACGCAGAATGCCGAGAAGCTGAAAAAAGAGTCGCAGAAGCTGAGCTCGGAGCTGAAGAAGAAACAGCAGCAGCGCAAGGAGATTGATGCCGCCATACAACGGGCGGTGAAGGCCGAGATTGCCAAAGCCAACGCCAATCGGAGCAAGTCGAGCAAGTCCTCCTCTTCCGGAAAGAGTGGCTCGTCCGGTACGGCATCGTCCTCCTCCTCGAAATCATCCACCGCCATCACGCTGACCCCGGAGGAGCAGACGCTCAACGCCTCTTTCGTCAGCAATAAGGGCAGGCTGCCGTGGCCGGTGGCCAAGGGTGCCAAGGTCTGCGACTTCGGCAATTACCCGCATCCTGATGTCCCCTCTGTGATGATCGACAACCACGGTATTGACATTATGGTCGAATCCGGATCGCCCGCCCGCGCCGTCTTCGAAGGGGTGGTCACCGCCGTGATGCCCATCATGGGCACCAAGGTCGTGATGATTCGTCATGGCGAATATATTACCGTCTATCAGAATCTTGCCTCGACAAGCGTCAAGGTCGGCGACAAAGTCTCCACCAAGCAGACGATCGGCACGGTGGCCAAGAGCGCGTCGTCGAGCACCTACGAA
Organism: uncultured Bacteroidales bacterium; assembly: GCA_900319925.1. GTDB lineage: Bacteria > Bacteroidota > Bacteroidia > Bacteroidales > WCHB1-69 > F23-D06. Next base: position 37,512 of record ONQE01000009.1, read on the forward strand.
CTGCACTTCGAAATTTGGAAGAACGACCATTACGTGAACCCCAACGAGTGGCTGGCCCGAAAGTAACCGACTATGCTGATCAAGACTGCCGAATACCTGCAAAGCGAAGCCGACTGGCGCAAGTGCCCGGTCCCGAACCTGCCCGAGTACGCCTTCATCGGCCGCTCCAACGTGGGCAAGTCGTCGCTCATCAATATGCTCACCAACAACAAGAATCTCGCCAAAACCTCCTCGCAGCCGGGTAAGACTCAAACAATCAACCATTTCTTGATCAACAAGAACTGGTATCTCGTGGATTTGCCCGGATACGGCTTTGCCAAAACCTCCAAGACCAACCGCACGAAGTGGGCCAAGATGATCTCCGACTACCTGCTCTTCCGTGAGAACCTCCAGATTGTCTTTGTTCTGGTGGACGCGCGCCTCGAGCCCCAGCGCATCGACATCGACTTTATCAACAATCTCGGCGAAAGCGGCATCCCGTTCGCTATCATCTTCACCAAGACCGACAAGAACTCCGCTGGCAAGACGATGAGCAATGTCCAGAAGATGAAAAACACCCTTGCGGAGACTTGGGAGGAGATGCCGATGATGTTCAAATCCTCGGCGGTCTCGGGTGCGGGCAAAGAGGAGATTTTAGATTACATTGACGGAATCAACAACAAATTTACGCAAACCCTTTGAAAGCGGACGGTTTTTTCTATGTCCCGTAAAACCAACAATATACCTATGAGACAGTACATTATCACAATGGTGGCGGCGACTCTGATTCTGACGGGGTGCGGCTGCAAAACATCCAAGAGAAGCGTCGGCGACGAGCATTATCCCCTTGTTGGGACGCAATGGAATCTCGTGAAGTTAGACGGTAAGGAGATTGGCGCCGATTTCGCGTTGCGCCCGTTCCTCACGTTCGATACGGTTGGCGGCGTGCAGGGCAATCTCGGCTGCAATTCCTTCTTTGGGGAGTATTCCGTCAATAAGAAACACAAGATGACCCTCGGTTTCCAGGGCGCCACCAAGCGCCTCTGCCAACAGATGGAGGTGGAGAGGGCGTTTATGAAGGCGCTCAAGCGGGAGATCACGCGCTATGAGATTCAAGGCGAGGAGCTCATCCTCTATGCCGGGGATGACGAGGTGATGCGCTTCACCGGGGTCGATTTGGGCAAGGTGGAGTAGCCTCGTTACAACATCGGGGTGCAATCCAGCGTTTCCGGTAAGGATTCCATGCTGAATGACTTATCCAAAGGCAGAATCAGGATTCTGTCTTTTTTTGTGTCGCCGGTGCCCAAGTCCATGTCGCTGTGGAAAATGGGCTGGATATCCGTGGCTTTATAGCCGAATTGGTCGTAGAAGGCCACTACTTCTTCGTCGGAGGGAATCAGGAAGGAGAAGGTTGCCCCGCTTTCGCGACAATGTTCCAGCAGGTTGCGTACCAATCGGGTGGAAATCCCTTGGTGTCGGAATTCCGGCAGGGTGGCAACGCCGTACAGGTATGCTCCCAACCCGAATGCCGTCTGGCAAGGAATGGTGAACGCCATAGCCACGATGTGCCCGTCCACTTTCTCCGTCATGGCGCAATGTCCGAAATGGTAGCGTGCCAGGAACGGGTAGACCGACGGGTCGTCAGCGCCGAAGCAAGTCCTCCACACATGGACGATGTCGCGCATATCGTCGGTGAGCTTCAGCGCGGTGGTCTTGTAAGCCATCTCCACGGGCTCGTACGACATCTTCGCTTTCCGCAGTCCGGCCATGCCCATGTCCTCTTCGCGGTTGATAAGCGTGTAGTTTTCGGGCAGGTGCAGGGCAAACTGTTGGTTGATCATCTGGTAGGCACCCTCATAGCGGATGTCCGCCTTCTCCACGTGGGTGCAGAACATCGTCTCGTTGACTGCGGATCCGTAGGTAAAGGCAATAAGCTGATTATCAACATACAGTGCACCTCCGATGAGTTCCAGTTCTTCAAAGTGTTGCAATGCCTGTTGGATGACGATACGTTCCGCCAAAGCGGATTCGTCATCGGCGTGTTCGGCAATCCATTCTTCCTCCAATCGCAGGCAGTCGTTGATGTTTTCCTGCGTGATGGATGTATATTCGAAGTGGTACAGCGAGTTGAATTTGTTGACGTGGTTGCGTTTTTGAGCGAACTTACGACCCTTGAGCGTGCGCAGGTCTTCAGCCCGGTAGATGTAGTCGGCGAAGTCGCGGTTGCGGTCAAAGATGAAAGTGTCAGGGAGTTGTTGTTTCAGGAGAGTACATTCGGCTTCGGTGAGACCCATCAGCGAGAGCGTAAGCCCCTGTGCCGCGGCATCGGCCTCCACGTTCGGGATAATCTCCTCGTAATGAGGGGTTTCATCCCGAGATAGGACGATGTATGCGGCCCGGCGTTCCCCGTTGATGTAAGCGCGGACAACCAGCCAGCCGTCCGACTCCGCCCATGCGGTGCGGTAGTAGTGTTGCCAGCAGAAGAGGTTGTTGAAGGTGCGGTCGCAAGTGCGGGAGTTTTTCGTCAAGTAGGGTTGAAGAATCTCCCGGTGCTGAATTTCGACGGATTGAAAGTGTAATGGTTTTGTCATAAAGGGATAAAAAACAGACCTCTCCCGAAAGGAAAGAGGTCTGTAGTGCTTGTTCTTGATGGGACGTTAGCGTTTGCCGCCCTTGCCTTGGGTTTGGGAGCCCACGCGGGACATAGCGCAGCGGAAGCCGATGTAGTCGGTGGCTTCATCTTCGTCGAGATAGCGGCGGGCGCCGGGGGAGGACCAGTAAGGGATATCCTTCCAGGAGCCGCCCTTATAGACGCGGGCGTGGTCGCTCACGAGGGAGAAGTCGTAGTTGGCGGAGGTCTTGGCGTACATCATATCGGTAGCCTCCTCGTTGGTGGTGGCGTTCTTCCAGTCGTCCATGCTCTTGAGGGACTGCCAGTCACCGTCGAGGTAGTTCTTGTTGTCGGCGGCGCGGTAGTTGCGGCGGCGGTCGTTCTTGAAGTCGGAGACGGGAACCATCGGGATTTTACCCACGCTGTCACGTTCGGCGACGGTACCGTCTTCGAGCAGCTTCTTGGTTTCGAAGTAGTTACCACGGAACGGGTTGTATTCGGTCACGTCATCGTGGGAGGATTGTCTATAGACATCCATCACCCATTCGGACACGTTACCGCCCATTTGGTAGAGGCCGTAATCGTTGGGCCAGTCGGACATCACCTCTTTGGTGTAGAATCCGTTGTCGTTGAGGGCACTGGCGACACCCATATAGTCGCCGCGGCCACGGCGGACGTTGTTCATGTAGTCGCCGTAGTATTTCTTGTCTTCGGTACGCAGTTGGGATCCGTTCCAAGGATAGACTTTACGTTCAAGCACGCGCTCGTTGAGGGTGTTCCCGATGGTGGAGTAGGCTGCGTATTCCCATTCGGCTTCGGTGGGGAGGCGGTATTTGGGCAGCAGGATGCCGTCTTCCATTTTCACGTTGCGGTACTCACCGCTGGAGATGTAGCGCAGACGTTTCTGGCCTTCAGCCTCGTAGGATTCGTAGGTCAGGTAGGCGTCGGTGTTGAAATAGCCTTCAGCAGAGGGAGTTTCGGCGAATTCGATGTAGCCGCGGTCCACGAGGATCTGCTCGTTGACGCGGTCGGTACGCCAGGCTGCGTAGTTGGTGGCTTGCAGCCAGTTGACACCCACCACGGGGTAGTAGCGGTAGGCGGGGTGGCGGAGGTAGTTCTCCACCATCGGCTCGTTGTAACCTAAGCGGTCGCGCCACACGGCTTCGTCGGGCATAGCGTTGTCATACACCACTTTGAGGTCTTGCGGGATGAAGACGCGCTCGAGCCAATAGAGGTATTCGAGGTAGTCGACATTGGCGATCTCGCACTCGTCCATATAGAAGGAGGCGACGGAGACGCGGCGGGGCGTGTTGTTCCAGTCCTTCATCACGTCCTCTTCCATCTGGCCCATCACGAAGGTACCGCCCTCGATGAAGACGAGGCCGGGGCCTGTGGCCTGCTCCTCGAACGGAGCCACCTCGAAGCCGCCGTTCTTGGCATCGTTGTAGTTCCAGCCGGTGGTGGCGGATTTCTGTTTCTTACATGCGGACATGCTCAGCAGCAGAGCCGCGATGGTGAACAATCCGAATAATTTCTTTGCTGTATTCATTTCCTATTACTGTTTTTCTGTTTTGATTTTGCCTTGAATGGATGATTAGAAAGACGGGCAGTTGAGGTCTTTCAGAGCCTTGCGCTTGTTGGGGCAGGGCAGGAGGAACTGGAGGGAGACCTCGTGCGCGCCACCGGAGTAGTTGGCTAATTTGCTGATGGTTGCGTCATACGAATAGGCCACTTTGAACCATTCGTACTCCACACCGAACATCACGATGAAAGCGTCCATGTTGTGGTAGGAGATAGGCTGGGTGATGGCGTTGCCGAGGGTGTCGATTCCCTCGAATACTTCGCCCTTGTAGGTGAGGCCGTGACGCAGCCACATGCCGAGGGTGAAGGGGTAGAAGTTGAGGTAGAAGCCTTCGCTGAAGTAGTTGAAGTTCTGCTGGTGTTGGTAGATGAAGTTCGGGCTGATGGAGATGTCGCCGAAGGAGGTTTCCTTCTTGCTCTTGCGTTTGAGGTCGAAGTAGGCGCCGACGTGGGCGGTCCACTTCACGGGACGATAGTCGTAGGCGCCCAATCCGTTGGAGATGAAGCCTCTGGCGCCGATGATGGGCACGATGTGGTGGGCGGCCATGCCGAAGTAGAAGTGCGGGGTGTAGCCCAAGAAGCCGGCGGCCATGTCAAACGAGTGGATAGTCAGCTGGTTGGGTTGTATCTCGGCGGTCTGGTAGATGACGCCGTACTTGGGGTCGATCATGTCGCCGAAAACGAGCCTGTCCCAATTCAGGCTACGGTTCTCGTAGGTGGCCTGCAGGGCGAAGCGCATGTTGAACTTCTTGGAGACCTTCAATTTGAAGGAGTACATCACGCTGGCCGTGTAGGTGTTGATGATGCCGCCCTCGCCGGCGCGGTCACCGAAGAGCAACACACCGACACCGCCCGACAACTTGTCGAAGTGCTCGTCGTAAGAGCCCGTGAACGTCATGAAAGTTCCGGGTGCCGACGGCCACTGGTCGCGGAAGTTGAACGTCAGGCGCGGGCAGACGTTGGTGCCCGCGAATGCCGGATTCAGGTACAGGGGGTTCGCGTAATACTGCGAAAACAAGGCGTCCTGCGCAGACACACGCAATCCTGCAAAGGCCAATACGACAGTGATTATGACAACAATTCGCTTATTCATACTCGTTTATATTTATAGCGGGCAAAGATACAAAATTATTAAACGCTCTCCACTCTTTTTTTGTTACAAAATTTCTTGCAATAATAACAACGGCATTTCGTTACCGATTATTGTGACTTTCTAACCTAATTAACGGAAAATGACAAGAAAATCTTGGGTGCAAGTTTTAATTTTTATACTGATAATCTTTCAAGTTGCTGATAGTCAGGCTCAAACGATACAAAAAAAATATTCGATTCGATGGGAAGAGCCCTATCTGAACACCTTCTCCGACGGGTCTCAACAGGAGTTTCTCGCCTTTGACGGTGCCTCGTACGGGTATGATTACCCCGACCTGCCGTTTTTTTATGAGGCCATCCCTGTTGATAAATTTTTTACCGAATACGATGTCCGGGTCGTGGCGCAGGAGTTTGCCGATATGCCCGCCCGCGAGGCGGCGCTCATGCCCCAGGACTTCCATCGTAAAACCGTTGACTACCAAGTGGTTTCCGCATACGATCGTCGCAGCGTTTTCGCCCGTCTCTACTTCATCCCGATAGTGGAGACCGCTCCCGGCCGTTATCAGAAACTGACCTCTGTCACGTTGGAGATCACGCCAGGTCGGGTCGCTTCCCGCAAGGGCACCCGAGGCTACGCTGCGCAGTCGGTGCTCGCCACCGGCCAGTGGTATCAATGCTCGCTGACCGAAACGGGTATCTATAAGGTTACCTATCAAGATCTTACAGCTATGGGGATGCAGACGCCCATCGCCTCTTCGCAGCTGGCAGTTTTCGGAAACGGCGGCATGATGCTGCCGGAACGCAACGGCGACCCACGTATTGATGACCTGCAGGAACTGCCCTTGGAGATGCACGACGGCGGCGACGGCTCCTTCGATAACGGCGACTACTTCCTGTTTTACGGTCTGTCGCCCCATCGGGTGTGCTATGACACGGCCAGCCAGCGTTTTACCCATGCCTATAACGTCTATTCTGACGAATCCTACTATTTTATGACGCAATCGCCCGGCGTTGGGGCGAAGAAACGTCTGCAAACCATTGATAACGAGAGTCTCAGCAGCACGATGTCCGTTCAGGATTTCACCTATTTCGGTTTCTACGAAGAGGATCTCACCAATTTGTGCGAGTCGGGAAAGACTTGGTTGGGTGACCGTTACGACATCACGCAGACGCACAGCTACAGTTTCCGGCTTCCGGGTGTTCCTACGGGACAAGGTCGTCTGTCGGTGCGCGCTGCCGCCTCCGCCTCCACGACATCCTCTTTTCAGGCGATGGTCAACCAGGTCGCGGCGGGCAGCTTCTCCCTGCGTTACGTCACGGGCTCCCTGCTCGTCTGTCTTACCACTGGGGAGCTCTCGTTCAACGCCTCGTCGCGGGATCTGACTGTGCAGCTGACCTACAACAAGCCGACCTCCTCCGCCGTGGGCTATCTCGACTGGATCGAAGTGGAGGTGCCCTGTGCGTTGACTTTGCGCGGCGGCCAGACGGCTTTCCGTAATCTTTCAACGGTGGGGGCGGGCAACGTCACGCAGTTCAATTTGCAGGGCGTCAGCGCATCAGCCTCTCTTTGGGACGTCACAGACCCGTCGCATGCCACCCGCATAGCGCTCACGGCCGACGGTCAGGGTTCCCATTTCAAAGCCCGCACGGACAGTCTCTGCGAGTACATCGTCTTTGACGGTTCCAACTATTTGTCAGTAAAGCCTTTGTCCGCCATACCCAACCAGAATCTGCACGCTACGGGCAATGTCGATATGGTGATCGTGGTGCATCCCAACTTCCTTGCGCAGGCCAACCGGTTGGCGCAGTTCCGTGCCGAGAGCGATGGGTTGAATGTGAAGGTGGTCACCCCGCAGCAGGTTTACAACGAGTTCTCGAGCGGTTCTCAGGACCCCATCGCTATTCGCGACTACATGCGGATGATTTATGAGCGGACCAACCGGGAGTATCCCAAATACTTGCTGCTCTTCGGGCGCCCCAGTTACGACTTCCGGGGACGCGCTCAGGGAACGGCACTGTATGTTCCTAATTTCCAATACAATATTGAGTATATTGACAGACAGTATCCGCAGTTCAAATATATTTCTGATATGGGTCATCAATTCACGGGCGACGACCCGTTGGGGTTGCTCGATGAGAACGAAGGGTACAACGGGGACGGTATGTACGACTTGGGAGTCGGTCGTTTCCCGTGCACGAGTGTGTCGCAAGCGACCGTGGCGGTGGACAAGAGTATCCGATACACGACGAAGCGCAATTTGGTGCCGGAAGGCTCGTCACAGATTTCCAACTTCGGTGACTGGCGCAATATCATGGCATTTGTGGCGGACGATGAGGAAGGCAACGACTTTATCTACAACGCCGACCTTTTCACCACTAAGGTGGCGGAGAGCAATCCCAACATCAATTTCGACAAGATTTACCTTGATGCCTACCAGCAGGTTTCCAACGCCGGCGGTCAGCGTTATCCTGATGCGGTGACCGATATCAACAACCGGATGAACCGAGGCTCGCTGTTCTTTATGTACATCGGGCACAGCGGCAAGGACGGTTGGGCGGCCGAACGCATTTTGGAGAACTCCGATATCACCCGCTGGACCAACAAATACAACATGCCTGGACTGATTTCGCTCTCCTGCACCTTCGCCTACTATGACCGGCTGATTCAGTCACCCTCTGACATTATGTTCTTCAACAACGAGGGCGGTCCGGTGGCGGTCATCGCCGCCGCGCGCGAGGCATGGTCGCTGCCCAATAACATCTTCGGCAGGAATTTTTTTACCCAAATGTTCCAGAAGGATGAAAATGGCAACTATTTGTCAATAAGTGATTTGGAACGGAAAGCTAAGAACCTGTCCGGAGCCGTGTCAGGAGGCGAGGGCAACAATCTGTGTATGTTCGTCACGTACGGAGACCCCTCGATAAAGTTGTCGGTGCCCCAATACAATGTGGTCACCGACTCCATCAACACCCATTCGGTGGAAGCTTCGGCGGATACGGTCCGCGCCTTGTCGAAAGTGACTGTTTGCGGCCGTGTGACAGATGAGAACATGCAGACGTTGACCTCTTTCAACGGGACGGTCTTTCCGTCGGTCTATGACAAGAAGGTCACGGTCACCACGTTGATCAACGACCCCGCCCCCAATTACGAGCCTTTCGAGTTCGAAACGCAGAAAAGCATTCTCTTCAAAGGCAATGTGACGGTGAAGGACGGCCGTTTCCGGTTCTCGTTCTACGTGCCCAAGGATATCGACTACAGTTTCGGCAACGGTAGAATCAGCTACTATGCGCGCACCGACAAGGAAGATGCTGCGGGTGTTTTCACGGACTTCATCATCGGAGGTATGGACACCAATGGCATTCAGGACGATGAAAGTCCTGTGATACAACTTTTCATGAACGATGAGAACTTCGTTAATGGCGGAGTGACGGGTACGAGTCCCACGCTGGTCGCCAAGATTTCCGACAATTTCGGTATCAACACGACGGGCAACGGCATCGGGCACGATTTGACGGCCGTGCTCGACCGCAACACGGGTGGCAAGATTGTGTTGAACGACTACTACCAGACGGAGAAGGACAGTTTCAGCTGTGGCACGGTGCGTTATCCGTTGCAGGAGTTGGCTCCAGGCGAGCACACGATCTCTGTTCGGGCTTGGGATGTCAACAACAACAGCGCAGAGCAGGAGCTGACTTTCCGGGTGGTGAGCGAGGACAAGTTCACGTTGAGCCATGTGCTGAACTACCCGAACCCGTTCACCACGCACACGGACTTCTATTTCGAGCACAACCAGCCCGGTGGCCTCTTCGATATCCAAGTGAGCATCTTCACGATTTCCGGAAAGTTGGTCAGGACGTTGAATGAGAGTCAGTATATGGATGGCAACCGCTGCCGCGCCATCTCTTGGGATGGTCTGGACGATTATGGCGACAAATTGGCCAAAGGGACATACCTCTATCGTGTCCGCGTGAAAACCCAGGATGGTCAGACGGCGGAAACCATTGAGAAGCTGGTGATTCTGTAGTGAGTAGTGAATGGTGAGTAGTGAATAGTGAGTAGTGAATAGTGAGTTTTTAGTATGTAGTTTGTTGTTTATCAATGCGTTATTGGTGCGATATCACATTTGAAAAAAAATAATTTCGTTTGGATATAATAAAAGTGACAAAAGTCCGTTGACCCATAGTTTTTTTGGAATAAATAATAGTATTAACAAGTAATAAAAAACGTAAAACTACCAATGAACAAGCAAGTTATGAAAAGAGCAGCTGCTGTTTTGACCTGTATCGTACTTTTCACCATCGCGCAAGTCAGCGCACAGAGCAAGGCTATCGATCAATCAAACCTTAACGGTCAGGATTTGAATGCCATTACCACGGCGGTGCCGTTTTTGACCATTGCTCCGGACTCTCGTGCAGGTGCTATGGGTGACATCGGTTGCGCCACTTCTGCTGACGCCAATTCACAGAGTTACAACCCTGCAAAGTATGTTTTCAGCGATAACCAATTCGGCTTCAGCCTTTCTTACAGCCCGTGGCTTCGTCAGTTGGTGAACGACATCAATCTGCTCTACCTCTCCGGTTATTGGCGTATCACGGATATGGACGCCATCGGTGCGTCGTTGCGCTATTTCTCTTTGGGTGACATTGAGTTTATGGATGAGAACGGACAGTTGGTCAGCACGCAGAACCCCAACGAGTTCGCCATCGACTTCACCTATTCGCGTAAGCTGATCGACCAGTTGTCCATCGCCATCACGCCGCGCTTCATCTACTCCAACTTGACGGCCGGTCAGTTCGTGGGCGGCGAAGAGACGAAAGCGGGTTTGGCCGGTGCCGCTGACATCTCCCTCTTCTACGAGCAGGATTTCGATGTCAAGGCTTTTGAGAACAGCACGTTGCGTGCCGGTCTCTGCATTTCGAACATGGGTAACAAAATGTCCTACTCTTTCGGAACGCTGCGTCGTGACTTCCTGCCCACCAACCTGAAGCTCGGTCTCGGTTACGAGATGAACTTCGACGGTTACAATAAGTTGACCCTCAACGGCGAACTCAACAAATTGTTGGTTCCCACCAATCCTATCTATGCGATTGACAGTGCGACGGGTCGTATCATTTACGACGCTGCCGGAAACCCGGTCATCGCCGCCGGTATGGATCCCGACGTCTCTGTGCCGCAGGGTATGATTCAGTCGTTCTACGATGCTCCGGGCGGTTTCAAGGAGGAGATGCGCGAGATTATGTGGGCTTTGGGTGCGGAGTACAGCTACCGTGACATCTTCTTTGTGCGTCTCGGCTATTTCCACGAGAGCCAGTACAAGGGCAACCGTCAGTTCCTCTCTGTCGGTGCCGGTATCAAGTACAGTGTCTTCGGCTTCGACGTCTCCTACTTGGTCGCCACCAAGCAGTATCACCCGCTGGCCAACACGTTGCGTTTCAGCCTCAACTTCGACTTCGTTTCCGCCAACAAGAACGAAATCAAGCAGCAGGGACGCTGGAACTAATCGCTATATGGATTTCCGCGTAGGATTCGGATACGACTCCCATCGATTCGCCCCCGGCAGGCCGCTGGTCATCGGGGGCGTGGTCGTTCCATACGAATTGGGGCTCGCCGCCCATTCCGACGGTGACGTGCTCATTCACGCCGTGTGCGACGCTTTGCTCGGTGCTGCCGGACTGAAGGACATCGGCACCTGGTTCCCCGATACCGACGACACCTACAAGAACGCCGACAGCACGCTGTTGTTGGCTAAGGTGGTGGAAGTCATCAAAGAGAAGGGTTGGCAGGTGAACAATTTGGATTGTACGCTCGTGCTGGAGAGACCCAAGATGAAACCGCACATCGACAATATCATCCTTAGATTGTCGCAGTTGTTGGATGTGTCGCCCGAAAATATTGCCGTGAAGGCCAAGACCAACGAAAAGATGGGCTTCACGGGCGCAGGGGAGGGGATCGCCGCCGTGGCCGCCGTGACGCTGCGCAAACCGTTTTAACGTGCATTCTTATCACATAATATTGCCGTTGCAGGGTAGGGTGTGCCGGTCTCTGTAGCGGCAAAAAACATGCTTGTACATATTCGAAATTTGTGTATCTTTGCCCGTTTTAAAACGAGTAAAAAATGAGACGTTTCGTTCTTTCCACTTTGCTGATTATCACGGTGTTATTCACGATGGCGCAGCCCAAGCCCATCAAGAACGTGATATTGTTGATTACCGACGGCACCTCCACGAGTCTGTTGTCTTGTGCCCGTTGGTACCAGACCTATATGGACTCCACCCAGACCACCTTGAACATAGACCCCTACGTCTGTGGTTTGGTGCGCACGCATTCGTCGGATGCGCCCATTGGTGACTCTGCGCCGACGACCTCCTGCTATGTTTCGGGCATGCCTACACAGACCGGCTTTGTCTCCACCTATCCCGTGGCCACTGACCACGATTTGGTGCCCGTTGACGCAGCCCGTGCCTACCAGCCCTTGGCCACTCTCTTGGAGGCGGCCAAGATTCTGCAGCACAAATCCACCGGTTTGGTTTTCACCTGCGAGTTCCCGCACGCCACGCCCGCCGACTGCGCAGCGCATACCTACAAGCGCGGCCGTTACAGCGTCATTGCCCCGCAGATGGTCCACAACCACCTCGACGTGGTGATGGGCGGCGGTGTCAGCTACCTCAACGACAATCTCCAACAGGATTTGAAGAATGATGGATATAGCATTTATTTGAATGATATCCAGGGATTTAGAAACTGTACGAAAGCACCCGTCTGGGCGTTGTTCGGTGAGACTTCCGTTCCGTATTGGTTGGAAGCTGATCATCAGAAAATTCCCTCCTTGGCCGAGATGACCCGCAAGGCAATCGACCTGCTCTCGAAGAACGAGAACGGCTTCTTCCTGATGGTGGAGGGCAGCAAGGTCGATTGGGCCGCGCACGACAACGATGCCAAGAATGCCATGATCGAGTTCCTGGAGTTCGACAAGGCTTGCGGTGAGGCGTTCCGTTTCGCGAAGGAGAACGGCGAGACTGCCATCCTGATTCTTGCCGACCACGGTACTGGCGCTGTCACCATTGGCAATCCAAAAGCTTCCCGGGACGGTTACGACCGCCTGTCGCTCAAGCAGCTTATGAGCCCTATTGATAACTACAAACTGTCGTGTTGGTCGATGGGCGAGAAGCTTAAGAAGGCTGACACCACCGAGTGGCCGCAGCTCTTCGAAACCTATTTCGGCTTCACCCCGCAACCGGCGGAAATCACCTACCTGACCACGGGTAGCGACTACAGCAACTCCCCGATTCCGTACGAGCAGCGTAAAAACAACCTCGCGGTGTGCAAGATGCTCAGCCAGGTGCTCTACAGCCGGACCTATTTCGGATTCACCACGTTCGGACATACCATCGAGAATGTCTTCCTGGCTATGTATCATCCCCAGGGCGATGTGCTTCACGGGGTCTCCACCAACATTGAGGTTTTCAATTATATGGCTCGCCAGATGAACTTGACGGATGAGATGGGCAAGCTCACGGATGACATATACGCCCGCCATCAGCAGGTCTTCGACGGTTTCGATATCAAGATCGACAGTATCGACAAGTACAACCGCCGTTTGACGGTCAAGAACAAGAAAAACGTCTTGGTGGCAGAGAGTTTCAACAACTACGTCATGGTGAACAAGACACGGGTGGATCTCTCGTCCGTGATTGTCTATATGGACAAGACCAACACCTTCTATTTGCCGAAGGAGCTTCGGAAATATTTGGAGGCAAAATAATAGTTCGGAGATATAATTTTTTCAGAGAAAAGACGTTTAACTCGTTCAAGAAAAGTAAAAGCAAATCAATATGGAAACCACGAGTTCAATGAATTATGCGGGCCAGTCCCAGAATTCAAATCAAGAAAACCCGTTGAAGAAATGGGTTATCATCTTAGGAGCGTTGGCAGGTCTGTTCCTGTGCACGACGATCTATCTCGCATTCTTCGCCAAACCGACCATGAACACGGTCTATAAGGAGGTGGAGAACAAGAATGTGGAGCTGCAGAGCGAGTTGGACGCTTTGTTGGCGGAGCATAACCGCATCAAGGAGCAGTATGGCGAGCTTACCGAGCAATTGAGCGAGAAGGACAGCATTATTATGGCGAGCGCCGCGGAGATTGAGAAGCTCATCAACTCGCAGGCCGACTACAACCGCATCAAGAAACAGCTGGCGCGTTTGCAGAATATCTCGCAAGAGTACGTCAAGGAGATGGATCAGCTCTATCAAGAGAATAAGGCGCTGAAGGAAGAGAATCAGCAGGTGCGCGCAGACCTGGAGCAGGAGCGCGAAGTGACCCGCACGATACAGAAGTCCAACGAAGACCTGGCGCAGAAGATCAGCAACGCCGCGACGTACAAAGCCTACAACATCAAGAGTGCAGGCTATCTGGTGCGCAACAAGGGTACCGAAGAACCGACCGAGAAGGCCAACAAGGTGAAGCGTATCAAGACGACCCTGATGCTCGGCGAGAACTCCCTCATCGAGCCCGGTCCCGTGAATGTCTATTGCCGTATCGCCATCCCCGAGACCGGCAAGGTGCTCACCATGGGCAGCGGCGACACCTACTCCTTTGTGCACAACGGCCAGCGTCTGCAGTACTCCTGCAAAACCGTGGTCAACTATAACAACAAAGCCGAGAACATCACGCTCAACTGGGACTTGATGTCTGACGACAAGGCCATCAAAGGGCAGTACAGCGTGCAGCTTTACACGGACGACCAGTTCCTCGGCGAGACCTATTTCACCCTGAAGTAAATCAAACACAGTAAAGATAGATAATATGGTCAGCCGGCGATATTTGAGAATCAAGACGATGCAGGCGCTCTACGCCTACAATGCCAACCCCAAGGCGGAGGTCCGCGCATACGAGACGAATTTGGTGAAGGCGGTGCGCGACTGCTACGAGCTTTTCCTGTGGCTCTTCGCCTTGCTGCCAGAAATCGCTTTCTATCGCATGAAGAAGTTAGAGAGCATGCGGGAGAAGTACAACCCCACCGAGGAGGACCTGAACCCGAATATGAAGTTCGTCAACAACCAGGTGATCCGGCAGATGGAGAACAATAAGACGCTCAAGCAGCTGTGGCCGCAGCATCATATCCTTTGGGAGGATGACACGGACTTGATTTCCAAGCTGTTCCGTGAGATTGAGCAGCTTCCGGAGTATGAGGTTTATATGTCCACACGCGAAAGTGACTATAAGTCGGACAAAAAGTTTGTATTGTCCGTCATTGAGAAAGTCTTTGCTACGAATGACCTGTTGCACTGGTTCTTAGGTGAGAAGAACACCCATTGGATCGATGACTACGAAGAGGCAATGTTGATGTTCTACCAGAATGTCAGGGATTTCAAAGAGGAAGACGGGGATAACTGCAGTATTGCCACGCTTTTCAAAAGTCCAGAGGATGAGCAGTTTTGCCGCCAGCTCTTCCGCAAGACCCTCGAACATGCTCCCGAATACACGAAAATGATTGAGGAAAAGTTGAAGAACTGGGAGCTGGAGCGCGTCATCAGTATGGATATGTTGCTGATGCAGATGGCGTTGTGCGAGTTGTTGGAATTCCCCTCTGTGCCCATCAAGGTGACGCTGAATGAATATATTGAGATGGCGAAATGGTACAGTTCCGACAAGAGCAAGGTCTTTGTCAACGGTATCCTCGACCGTCTGATTGTGGATTTGCGCGAGAGCGGCCAGATTGTGAAAACCGGACGCGGGTTGTATCAAAATTAGTAATGAAAATAAATTGATTATGAGGAAAATAACGTATATATTAGTGGTTGTGGCGATGGTGATTGTCGGCTGTCATAAGCGGCCGGCCAAGGAGGGTGACTTCACGGTGAAAGATGTGCACATTCCGCAGACGGCGGAGGGCCTTTCGGCGAAAGAGGCGGAGAAGATGCCCGTTATCTCGTTTGAGAATACAACCTACGATTTCGGTGATGTGATTGAAGGTGAGCATCTCACGTATGCCTTCAAGTTCAAGAACACCGGCAAGTCGAACCTGATCATCTATTCCTCTGAGGCCACCTGTGGCTGTACGACCTCCCAACCCCCGAAAGCTCCAGTGCGCCCGGGCGAGAGCGGCGAGATCACCGTCACGTTCGACTCCAAGGGTCAGAAAGGCAAGGTTCAGAAACGCATCCTGGTGGGTGCCAACACCTATCCCGCCGAGACAATTCTGACCATCACTGCGAATGTTTCATCCAGTAAATAGTTAAAAAACCTAAATCTTACAACTATGTTGAATATTGTTTTACCCTTGTTACAGGCAGGTGGCGGAGCCGCTCCCGCCGGCGGTGGAATGGGCGGTGGCTCATCCATGCTCATTTTCCTTCTGCTGATGATTTTGATTTTCTACTTCTTCATGATTCGTCCGCAGCAGAAGAAGCAGAAAAAGATCGAAGAGGCTCGCAACAGCTTGCAAAGAGGTGACAAAGTGGTCACTATTGGCGGCATCCATGGCAAGATTGTCGATGTGAAGGATCGCACCTTCACCATTGAGATCGCCCGCGATGTGCGCATCGAGGTGGACAAAGCCGCCATCTCCTTCAACGAGGCTGAGCTGAACAGCAAGCCGGAATCCAAAAAGGAGGAAAAGAAGGAGGAGGAAAAGTCTGAGGATAACGAATAGGCTATGGCTGAGAATCAGAAAAACATTCCTGTGAAGCTCCCTTCACTGGCTTTTGTCGTATGCCTGCTAATTTCCGTCGCGTGCTGGGTTTTGGTCACGCTGTCGAAGGAGTACAAGGTGTCCTACGATTATAAGCTCGTGTGTGAGAATTTGCCGGAAGGACGTAAGTCCGTCACCTCTTCGGATACCATCATCACGTTGACTTTCAACCAGAAAGGGCTCCATTATATGGTAAAGCCTTTTTCGGATAAGGAAAAAGTGCTGACCCTTTCGATCAAAGACCTTATCAAGCCGAAAAACAAGGTGACCGTCTATACCTTCACCAACAAGGAGTTGTGCGACTACCTTTCCACCCACAATTTCGGTCCCGAATTGGTGGCGGTTTCATCGCCGGAGGTCATCACCTTCTACCTGCGTTAAAGATGGTTAAAATCGGTCTTACAGGCGGTATTGGAACTGGAAAGACTTACCTGTCCACCCACTTCCTCGATATGGGCATACCTGTCTATTATGCCGATGACGAAGCGAAGAAGTTGTATCGCAGTCCTTCCTTTTTGGCGGATATGCGCGAAGCTTTCCCGGATGGACGTCTTTGGGAGGAAGACGGTTCCTTGAATATGCAACAGCTTTCACAATCTTTTGAAGACGAGGCGTTTCTGCAACGGCTGAGCCATTTCGTGCACCCGTATGTGATGCGCGACTTTGAGCGATGGGCTGCCGAACAGGACGCGCTAGCCGTCATGATGGAGTCGGCGATACTGTTCGAGTATGATTTGGTCTCCTATTTCGATAAGATTATCGTTGCCGATGCCCCGGAGCCGCTGAGGATCAAACGCATACGGGAACGTAACCCGCACCTCACAGTAGCGGACATCCGCCAGCGCATGGCGCGCCAGATTCCCCAGGAGGAGAAGTGCGCGAGGGCGGATTTGGTGGTCTGCACGGGAGAAACCTATCGGGAAGGGTTAAGGTTTAAGGTTTAAGGTTTAAGGGTTAAGGTGTAGAGGGTTTTGTATTCTGGGCCGTCCTTATGGAGGAAACTCTGATAGAGATTCAATTTGTCAATCATTAAATCTTGCGCGAAAGGGGACTTTTGCGCCGTTTCTATATGTTCCCAGAATTTGTGTTTGTCGTGCAGGTTCTTGATGCGCCCCAAGGTGATATGCGGCACAAAATTACCGTAGTTGGGCTCGAAACCTATCGCCTGTAGCTTCGGCTCCAAATCTTCAAACAATTGCTTGAAGGGTTCGAAAGATTCGAATCCCACCCAGATGGTTTCGGGGTGATAATGGCTTCCGAATACACCAATCTTGTTGATTGTTAATGAAAACAGGGAATGATGGGCGCATGTTTCTGAAAGTATCTTTCGGATTTCCGGCACTTGTTGCGGCGGGGTCGCGCCCAAAAACCGCAGCGTCAGATGTCGCACGTCATCCTTCACCCACACAATGTCGTCGTGGCGCAGGCGAAAACGCAAGTCGGCGGAGATCTTTTGGATTTCCGCCGACAAGCTGATTATGGGTGTGGCGACGAACAACCGTTTCATTCGCCTTTGGTGTTCTGGTTATGGAAGCGCAACAGCTTGTTGTACAGGTGTCTGCGTTCCGGTCCAATGACATTGTGGTCATGGACGGTGTAGACGAAATACTCAAGTTCAATGTCATCGCTGACGGCCTGGCGGAGCAGCTCCAGCGTATGCTGTTGCACCACCGTGTGGTCCTGTGCGCCGTGCATCACGAGCAGCGGACACTTCACATTCTTGATTTTCGGGATGATGTTGGCGTTGGCGTAGCCTGACGGGTTCTCTTGCGGGGTGTCCATATAACGTTCGCCGTACATCACCTCGTACCACTCCCAGTTGACCACGGGACCGCCGCAGGAGGCTGCCTTGAAGGTCTCGGGGTGCGACGTGATCAACGACAGCACCATGAAGCCACCGTAGCTCCATCCGTCCAAGCCGATGCGGTCGGCATCCACGTAGGGCAGGGATTTCAGGTACTCTACGCCGCACATTTGGTCTTCGACCTCGCGAACGCCGAGATTGCGGTGGATGCACTTCTCAAATTCCGCGCCACGATTGTCTGTACCGCGGTTATCCAACGTGAAGACGATGTAGCCCTGCTGCGCCATGAACTCAAGGAAGAGGCCACCAGAAAGGTACTGGTTGGTCACCAATTGTGAGTGCGGACCGCCGTAAACGTACATAAACACAGGGTATTTTTTGCTTTTGTCCATGTTCGGAGGCGTAATCATGCGGCACCAAAGGGAGTCGCCCTCTTTGTTCACAATGGGGAAGATTTTCGTGTCACCCAATTTCATCACACCAAACGGACTTTTCGCGGTAAGTAACGTCTTGAGTGTCTTACCTTTATTATCTACCAGCGAAATGATGCGAGGCGTGGTCGGGTTGCTGAAATAGTCGATGAAATAGTTCTTTGATTCGCTGAAGACGGGGCGATGAACACCATCCGCGTGGGCCAGACAAGTAAGCGTGTTTTTGCCGATGCCCGTGTTGAGATTTACTTTACAAACGTATTGATTCACAGGTTTTTCCAAAGACGCCGTAAAATAGATATTTTTCTCGTCTTTGTCCATGCCGTAGTACTCGATAATGTCAAAATTACCATCCACCACCTTCTTAAAAAATTTCATATCAGCGCTGTACCAATAAAGATGGTTCCAGCCGTCGCGGTCGCTGAACCAGAGGAAATCGCCGTTTTTCATGAATATCATGCGCTGAGTCGGTTCCACGTAACGGTTATCACGCTCTTCAATGAGGGTGGACAGTTTCTTACCGGTTTGCAGATCGTATCGAATCAGTTTGGCGTGGTTCTGCTCGCGGTTGAGGTGCGTGATGAAGATGTATTTCTCGTCAGGTGAGAAGGTGACGTTGGTCAGGAACTCGCCGTCGGCCTTGTCGGTTTGGATATAGTGGTAAACAGGGGCGCCCTTTTCTGCGGATTTGGCTACGTCGAAGATGCCGAGGGTTACCACGTGGGAGGTGCGGCCCGCCATCGGGTACTTGATGTTCTCGACCGTCGCGATGGGCGTGCCGGTGTTCACGAGCGGGTAATCCTCCACCATGCTCTCGTCCATGCGGTAGAAGGCGATGTAGTTGCCGTTCGGGGAGATGTACTGTCCCTCGTTGATGCCCCACTCGCTGCGGTGCACCGATTCGCCGAACACGATGTGCTCACCCGTGTCGGGACAGAGCAGCACGGGTTTGAAGCCATTCAACGCACTCTCCACGAATACGCCTTTGTCGTTCTTGATGACAAACACCTGATGCTTGATGTCTTGGTCGATGACATCGTCCCAATCGACTTTGTCGAATGCTGTTGTGGTGATTTTGCCTTTCAGAATGTTTACGGTTTTGTTGTCGCGCGGGAAGTAGAGGGTGTTGGCATCGAGCCATTCGTAGCCGTAAGGACTGGAAATCTCGTGCGCTTTCTGCGATGCGGCAGCGAAGAAGACAGTCTCTTTGCCGCTTTTGGCGTTCACCAACACGATGTTCTGGTCGTCGTCGATGTACGAATATTGGTCTGCGCCAGGTTGCCAAGCGATGCCACGGATGTTGTCGATGACATAGCGTTTGGTGAAATCAATGGTCTGGCCGAAGAGAGGGGCCAGGAGCATCGTGCAGAGGATGCTCAACAATAGGATGATTCTTTTCATATTAGGGCTTATTATATCTCCGAAAAAGGATGTCTCAAATATACAAAAAGGGGTTTCTTTATGAAGAAGGATTTGACTGTCAGTTTGTTATTGCAGTTTTTCTTTTGCCATCCGGACTGCTTCGGCGACTGCTGCTGCGACTCCGTCGGGGTTCTTGCCGCCTGCCATGGCGAGTGTCGGATGTCCGCCGCCGCCGCCCTGGATCAGTTTGCCGGCCGCGCGCACCAATGTCGGGGCATCGACTTTGTCCGTCAGATTCGAGCTGATGGCAACGGCCAGGTTCGGTTTGCCGTCGCGCACGCTGCCTAACACCACCACGTGATTGTCGCCTTCGCGCAGCTGCAGAGCGACCTGCTTCAGCATATCGGCGGAGAAGTCCGTGACGTGCGACATAAACAGCACCCCGTTGATGTCTTCGGCGTTTTCCATCAAGGACTTGCCGAACTCCAAAGCCATCTGCCGGTCGATGTCTTCCATCTTCTTGCGAAGCGCCTGGCTCTCTTCCTGGAGCTTTTGGACGGCCTGCGTCAAGTTGGGGGCGTTCAGCATCGCTTTCAGCTGTGCGATGGCATCTTGGTCCTCGTAAACGAGGTCTTCTGCGGCCTCGCCGGTCACGGCTTCTATACGGCGCACGCCGGCTGCCACCGCGCCCTCGGACACGATTTTGAAGAGCCCGATATTGCCTGTTGCGGAGGTGTGTGTGCCGCCGCAGAGCTCCACGGCGTCACCGAATTGGATGACACGCACGGTTGCGCCGTACTTTTCGCCGAACAGGGCGATGGCACCGCGTGCACGGGCCTCCTCAATCGGCACATCAATGAACTCCTGCAATGGCAGGTTTTTGCGTATCAGCGAGTTGACCATCCGTTCGACTTGCCGCAGCTCTTCGTCGGTCACTTTGGCGAAGTGCGAGAAGTCGAAGCGCAGACGGTCGGAAGCCACCATGGAACCTTTCTGTTCCACGTGGGTGCCCAGGACCGTACGCAACGCATGGTCGAGCAGGTGCGTGGCAGAGTGGTTGTTGGCGGTCTTCTGCCGTTTCACGGTATCGATGCGGGCCGTGAAATCCGTCGTCACATCGCTTGGGATCTTGTTGGCGTGATGAATCACGAGGTTGTTCTCTTTGGTGGTGTTGTAGATGTCCACCGTCTCCGTGCCGTTGGTCAGCACGCCGGTGTCGCCCACCTGTCCGCCGGACTCCGCATAGAAGGGGGTCTTGTCGAGCACGATTTGGAAGTAGGTTTTGTTTTTGGCCGTCACCTGCCGGTATTTCACGATTTTGCAGGTGCATTCGGATTCTTTGTAACCCACGAACTCGGTGGGGCTCTCTTGCGGGATCAGTTCCATCCAGTCGCCTGCCGAAATGGCCGTGGCGGCGCGGGAACGGGCTTTCTGCTGACGTAAGCCCTCGGCGAAACCGTCCATATCCACGGTCAGATTCTTCTCCGAGGCCATCAGGCAGGTCAGGTCGATGGGGAATCCGTAGGTGTCGAACAGCTCGAAGGCGAAGTCGCCGTCGATGACGGTCTTGCCGTCCATCTTCTTGACATAGTTCTCGAATTTGAGGATGCCGGAGTCGAGGGTCTTGAGGAAAGAGGTCTCCTCCTCGCGGATGACGTTTTCGATGAGTTGCTGTTGCGCTTTGATTTCTGGGAATTGGTGCCCCATTTGGGCCACGAGGTCGCTGACGAGCGCGTGCATGAAGGGTTCCTTGAAGTTGAGGAAGGTGAAGCCGTAGCGGATGGCGCGGCGCAGGATGCGGCGGATAACGTAGCCGGCTCCCGTGTTGGAGGGCAGCTGTCCGTCGGCGATGGCGAAGGTGACGGCGCGCAGGTGGTCGGCCACCACACGCAACGCCACATCCACATCGTGTTTCTCACCATAGCGGACATTCGCATTCGCGGCTATTTTTTGGATAATCGGCTGGAAGACATCCGTGTCATAGTTGGATTTCTTGTTCTGCACAGCCATGCAGAGGCGTTCGAAGCCCATGCCCGTATCGACGTGCTTGGCCGCCAACGGGTGCAGCTCGCCGGAGACCACGCGGTTGAACTGCATGAACACGAGGTTCCAGATTTCGATGACGAGCGGGTTGTCCTTGTTCACCAACTCGGCGCCGGGAATTTTGGAACGTTCCTCGTCGTCGCGCAGGTCGATGTGGATTTCCGAGCAAGGGCCGCACGGACCGGTGTCGCCCATCTCCCAGAAGTTGTCCTTCTTGTTGCCCTTCAGGATGCGGTCTTCCGGCAGAAAATCCTTCCAGAAGTCGTATGCTTCTTGGTCGAAAGCTGTGCCGTCTTTCTCGTCGCCGGCGAAGACGGTGGCGTAAAGGCGCGACTTGTCGAGCTTCATCACCTCGGTGAGGAACTCCCAGGCGTAGGCGATGGCCTCTTTCTTGAAATAGTCGCCGAACGACCAGTTGCCGAGCATCTCGAACATAGTGTGGTGGTAAGTGTCGCGGCCGACCTCTTCCAGGTCGTTGTGCTTGCCGGAAACACGGAGGCACTTCTGCGAGTCGGCTACACGCGGAAATTCGCGGGGCGTGTTCCCGAGGAAGATGTCCTTGAATTGGTTCATACCGGCATTGGTGAACATCAATGTCGGGTCATTTTTCACCACCATCGGCGCGGACGGCACGATGTGGTGGCCTTTGGACTTGAAAAAGTCCAGAAAAGCGGAGCGTATTTCGTTAGATGTCATATTCTTGAAAAATTAAAGCTGCAAAAGTACAATTTTTTCCTCTAAAATGATTTTGAAAAAATCATATCTTTGCCCCGACATACATTCGTGGATGTCATCAACTTGAAAAGAAGTATCATTTATCACCAAAACCTATAACCATGACGAATCAAATCTTTGTCAATCAAAAACTTGAATTTGTAGAGGAAATCATCCTCCATACTGATGCGCACGTGTTCCTGACCGGGAAGGCGGGTACGGGAAAAACCACATTCCTGCGGAGCCTGCCCATGAAGACCGCCAAGCGGATGGTGGTGGTGGCGCCTACGGGCGTGGCGGCCATCAACGCCGGCGGGCAGACCATCCACTCGTTTTTCCAGCTGCCGTTTGGACCGCAGATTCCTGAAGATGCCCGGCAGACCGTAGAGAAAGCTGACCCCCGGTCGCAAGCATTGTCTATGCAGTTCCACAAAATCCGGAAACCGAAACTCGACCTCATGCGCGCCCTCGATCTGCTCATCATCGATGAAATCAGCATGGTACGTGCAGATGTGTTGGATGCAGTGGATGCCGTGCTACGGCGCGCCCGCCGGTCCTCAAGACCTTTCGGCGGCGTCCAGTTGCTCATGATCGGCGACGTGCACCAGCTCGCCCCCGTGGCCAAGCCCGAAGAGTGGGAACTGCTTGCCCCCTACTATGATACCACCTATTTCTTCGGTAGCCACGTGCTCCGGCAGACCCCCTATCTCTGTGTGGAACTCGACCACATCTACAGACAGCACGACAACGAATTTGTCGATCTTCTCAACAAATTGAGACATAATGAGATGGATGCAAAATGCCTGCAACTGTTGAACGCCCGCTACCGCCCAAACTTCACGCCTAAAGATGAGGAAGGTTACATCACCCTTACCACGCATAACTATCAGGCCGACAACATCAATCGCCAGAAACTGAATGCACTTCCGGGCGAGCCTTTGATCTTTACAGCCGATGTCGAGGGCATATTCCCAGAGAGCATGTATCCCACTCAAGAAACGTTGGAGCTGAAAATCGGGGCTCAGGTTATGTTCATCAAAAACGACCCTAACCCCGAGAAGGCCTATTACAACGGTAAGATCGGTCGGATGACGGGCTATGACAAAACGACTGGTACGATATCGGTACAATGTGGGGATGAATGCATCTCGGTCTCCAAAATTGATTGGAAAAACACTGATTTCGCACTGAATGAGGAGACTCAGGAAGTGGAGGAGATGGAAATCGGCTGTTTCACACAGATCCCCCTGCGACTTGCATGGGCCGTGACCATCCACAAGAGCCAGGGTCTTACATTTGATCGGTTGATTGTGGATGCCGGGCAGGCTTTCGCCCACGGGCAGGTCTATGTCGCCCTCAGCCGCTGCACCTCCCTTGAAGGTCTGGTGCTGAAGACGTGCTTGAGTCCGCAGGTGCTGGTCAGCGACTATAAGGTGGACAATTTCGTGGAGAAGATGCCCGAGCGGGAACCTTCGCGGGAAAAAGTGGATCAACTGCGGGAAGACTATGAGCTGGAAAATCTGTTAGAACTTATTGATTTCCAAAAGATTTACCGTGGCATAGGAAAGTTGGCCGGCCTTGTGGTCGCCAATAAGAGGCAGTATGAGCCTTCCATGATTCAGGACTTGACGGGAAGGATGGAACGTGTGGAGCAGGAGTTACTTCAGGTAGGCAAGAAGTTCACGCGTCAGCTGCAGAACCAACGACAAGAGAACCCTGTCAAGGAGAGCAATCAACCGTTGCAGGAGCGTCTGAAACACGCCGCCACCTATTTCCGGGAACATCTTGACACTGTTGTCGACGGACTCTTCGAGCTCCCGTTCAAGACCGACAACAAAGTGCTGAACGGGCAGATTTCGGAGACCCTGATAGCATTATATGCGGATGTGTCCATCAAACGGAGCTGTTTGGAGGCTTGCGAGGAGGGTTTCAGCGCAGTGTCGTACCTGCGGGCCAAGTCCGCGGCCACCACGAAGGCGGAAAAGAAGGAGAACCGTCCGCCCGCCCTCAGGGATGCCACCATGGACAAAAGTTCGTTGTATGAGGCACTGAGAAGCTGGCGTGATGAGAAGGCAGAAGACGAAGATACGTTGACGTACAGTATCATGCCGAACAAGGTTCTCAAGAATATCGTCAGCATCAAGCCTGTCACGCTGAAGGAGCTGAAAGCCGTTGACGGGATGGGACCGAAACGTGTTGCTCAGTACGGTGAGGAGATTGTCGCCATCGTGAGGCAGTTCAGCGATCGTAGACCTGACGAAAACGGGGAATGGGAAGAACAGAAGGTGAAACGGGCAGCTGGGAGCACCTTCCTGACCACTAAGAAGATGCTCAACGACGGAATGTCTGCGGAAGAGATTGCCAAACAGCGGGGTATGGCCGTGTCCACCATTTTAGGGCATATTGCCCGTATGGTAGGGGAGGGCGATTTCGACGCCGACCGTTTCGTTGACAAGAAGAAATGCGCCGCCATCCGCGACTACTTCGAGTCTGTGGAGGATCACTCGTTGGGGCATGCACGCGAAGTTTTAGGTGATGAATACGAATTCTGGGAGCTCCGCACCGTGTTGGCGGAAATCCAGAGGAACAACTAAACACGCTGCAGTTTCTGCGAGCTGTCCCAGATTATGAGGGTAGGGGCTGCAAGAATCTGTTGCGAGCTTAGTAGTGGAGTCAATACGTCTATTCTTTGATGCCGTACGCGAGGTCTCCGGCGTCGCCGAGGCCCGGCACGATATAGGACTGTGCCGTCAACTCCTCGTCGATGGCACCCACCCAGAAGGTGCAGCTGTCATCGGGAAGCTTGCTCATCACGTAGTCAAGACCTTGGCGGCTCGCGATGACACTCACGATGTGGGTGTGCAAGGGGTCGCCTTTGGCTAACAGTTCCTCGTAGGTGAGGGCGAGGGATTGTCCGGTGGCCAGCATCGGGTCGCACAGAATCAGCGTCTTGCCGTCCAATTCGGGCGAGGATAGGTAGTCGATCTGAATTTCGAAGGTGCCGTCGCGTTCATACTTGCGAAACGCGGAGACGAAGGCGTTCTCCGCGTGATCGAAGTAGTTGAGCATGCCTTGGTGCAGCGGCAATCCGGCACGCAGAATGGTCGCTAACACCGGTTTCTCCTGCAGTCGGGAGATGTTGGCGATGCCCAGGGGGGTGGTCACCTCTTGATCGGCGTATGTCATATTCTTGCTGATCTCGTAAGCGAAAATCTCACCGATACGCTCCAGATTCCGGCGGAAACGCATGCTGTCCACCTGCACATCGGCGCTGCGCACCTCGGCGATGAACTCGTTGAAGAGGGAATTTTGGGCTCCTAGAATGTGTAAGTTGTTCATAATGTATCTTTTTAATGGTGGTTGTTTATTTAGTTAGAAGTTAGTAGTTAGCAGTTAGTAGTTCACGGTTGAGCGGTAACTGCTAACTACTAACTGCTAACTGCTAACTTCCAAAGACCCTTTCGAAGATGGCGGGCACCTGCTTCAGATAGTATTCCAACGTGAAGCACTGGTCGAGTTCTTCGGGGGTGAAGTGGCTCATGACGGTCTCGTTTTGGGAGAGGAGCTCCTTGTAGTCCTGTCCTTCGAACCAGGCCTTCATAGCGATAGGCTGCACGAGGTCGTAGGCGCTTTCGCGGGAGAAGCCCTTGTTGATGAGGGCGGTCATGACGCGCTGCGCGAAGATGACCTTGTGGGTTAAGTAGATGTTTTTCAGCATGTTCTCTGGAAAAACGACGAGGTTTTCGAGGATGTTGCCGAAGCGGTTGAGCATATAGTCGAGCAGGATGGTGGCGTCGGGGAGCATGATGCGCTCGGCGGAGGAGTGGGAGATGTCGCGCTCGTGCCAGAGCGGGATGTTCTCGTAGGCGCTGACCATATAGCCGCGGAGGATTCTCGCGCAGCCGCACATATTCTCGCTGCCGATGGGGTTGCGCTTGTGGGGCATCGCGGAGGAGCCTTTCTGCCCTTTGCCGAAGGCCTCCTCGGCCTCGCGGAGCTCCGTGCGTTGCCAATGGCGCACCTCGATGGCCATCTGCTCCATGGTGGAGGCGATGAGCGCGAGGGTGCCCATGTAGTGGGCGTGGCGGTCGCGCTGCAGCACCTGCGTGGAGATGCGGGCGGAGTGGATGCCGAGCTGCTCGCAGACATAGTCCTGCACGAACGGCGGGGTGTTGGCGAAGTTGCCCACGGCACCGCTGATCTTGCCGCACTCCACATCGGCGGCGGCCATCTCGAAACGCTCGATGTTGCGGCGCATCTCCTCGAACCACAGCGCCCATTTCAGACCGAGGGCGGTGATGTCGGCGTGCACGCCGTGCGTGCGCCCGATGCAAGGCGTGTCCTTGAACTCGTAAGCGCGTTTCTTGAGAATCTCGATGAATCGCTGGAGATCCTTGCGGAGGATATTGTTGGCCTGCTTGAGGAGGTAGCCGTTGGCGGTATCCACCACATCGGTGGAGGTGAGCCCGTAGTGCACCCACTTTTTCTCGTCGCCGAGGCTCTCGCTCACGGCACGGGTGAAGGCCACGATGTCGTGGCGGGTTTCCTTCTCGATTTCGTATATGCGCTGCACGTCGAAGGTGGCCTTCGTGCGCAGTTTCTCAACGTCTTCAGCCGGAATCACGCCGAGTTGGCTCCACGCGGCGGCGGCTTCGATTTCCACTTTCAAATAGGCGCCGAATTTGTTTTCCTCAGTCCAGACGGCGCTCATCTCCGGACGCGAATAACGGGGTATCATAATCGTTAAAAATTTTCGCGGCAAAGATACGAAATAATGTAGAATGTAGAATGTGGAATGATTCCAAAAGGAATGAAATCCCGACATGTGTAAGCAAGGGTGAACGCAGT
The DNA here is from genome assembly GCA_900319925.1 of uncultured Bacteroidales bacterium. Classification (GTDB taxonomy): domain Bacteria; phylum Bacteroidota; class Bacteroidia; order Bacteroidales; family WCHB1-69; genus F23-D06. Next base: position 64,671 of record ONQE01000009.1, read on the forward strand.
GAGCCTTGGAACGGGGGACGGCGGATTATCGTGTCCGTATGATTTTCGCCCGCAGGGATTGCCCGTCGGCGGAACGTAAATCGAGGAAATAGATACCGGCGGGATAGTCCGACAGGTCAATGCGGACGTTGTCACCATGCAATTCCCCGTTGCTCAGACATTTGCCGAAAACATCAAACAGCTGCCACTTCGAGAATGCATGTTGTGCATTGTCCGTTGTGCATTGCACATTGACAACCCCATTGGTCGGGTTCGGCCAGATATTGGCGGTTGCCAATGCGTGGTCGGCAATGCCGACTGGTTCGGTCACCTGAAGAATTTTCATCACGGGTTGGGCGGCCATATACTGATCGTTGCCGGGTTGCGCGGCGGTGATGATAGCCAGTCCTACGCTGTGCATCGTTAGGATGCTGCCGTTGATGGTGGCCACGCTCTCGTCGCTGCAGGTGAACTGCACGGGCAGGCCGGAGGTAGCGGCGGCAGCGAGCATGACGGGATTGTCACTCAACGGGAAGGTAAGTTCTTGATCCCACAAGATGCTCTGCTCTTGGAGCTCGGGGGCGGTGCTCGTCACGGTGAGGATCTTGGAGACGGGCGCGGCGGCGTTCCAGCTGGCGTTGCCGGGCTGCGAGGCAGTGATGATGGCATAGCCCGGAGCGTGCAGGGTAAGCACATTGCCGCTCACCGTGGCGATGTTTTCGTCATTACTGGTGTAAGTGACGGGAAGCCCTGATGTGGCGGTTGCATTGAGCGTCAGTGTGCCATCAGCGAGGTCGGCGGACAGTTCCTGGTTCCATGTGATGGATTGGTTAAAGGTGGTGTTCGAATGCTCGTAAGCCCCGATGTCGGCGATGTTGTTGCCGATGCGCGGGTTGCCGTCCATGTCCGTGGCGGGCAGGTAGGTGATGAACGCCGTGTTGGGGTCACCGGCGTCTATCAGCGGCGAGTTGGGCAGCACGTGCCAGTCGGCGACGAGGTTCGAAAGGTCCGTGGCAATGGTCGTGGCACCCACCATAGACGACGGTGCGACAAACAAGGGTTGCGTCAGTGAATCCAGCACGATGTTGGTGCTGTCTGTGGTGAAATCACTGGTCGTTGATGCCTGGCTCGCGCAATAGGTGTAGGGTTGCGTGTAGTTCGGGGACCATCTTGAATTGTCAATAACACTGCCGCGCTTGTTGTTCCAGGCCACCGTGTTCTTGACCGTCGCTGTCTTGGCTGTTCGGATGCCCCCAGTGCCGTTGGTATCGGTGGTCTGCGCGAGGTTGTTGGCCACCACACAGTTGGTCATATATAACCGTCCCACAGGATCACCGGTGTTGCTGGAGGATGTAGAAGTTCCATTGGCGTACGATGCCACCC
>ONQE01000022.1 GCA_900319925.1 uncultured Bacteroidales bacterium
ACTGGCGTTGCGTGTTCAAAACGACAACTTGGACAATCAGGACAACAGTGGCACACCGTTTGTCAATTGGTATGCGCTGACGCCGGCACAGATCGCGCAACTCCAGACCATTGCCGAACGCAACACCGGCCGCGCCTCGGTGATGGCCAAGGGGGTGCTCTGCTTCTTCCACGGAATCTGTTACGAAGACGATTCGTTGGTGGACGACAACGCGGACAACAATGCGGGGACCCGCGCGAAACGCGTGACGACGGACATTACCGATGACGCCGCCTTAACCGTCTATCCCAACCCCACTGACGACCTCCTGTTCGTGGAATTGCGCGGTGCGGAAATCGCCCGCGTTGCCCTTTACGACCTGCAGGGGCGGATGGTGACGGGCACGGGCGCACACGCAGGTACGCCCCAACAGGGCACAACCGCCACGATGAACATGCGCAACGTCCCCGCCGGCGTCTATCTCCTGCGCGTGACGGCCGCGGACGGGAAGGAATATCACCAGAAGATTGTGAAACGGTAAGGATTTTCGGGTGCCATGTGGTGCCAGATTTTTCAACAATGTGACAGGCGTGAAAATCAACGGTACGAGTTTCGCCACGGTGACCCGAAAACGAAAAAATCCACGCCGTGGCAAGAAAAAAACACGGACTACCTTCGCCCTACCCAAGGGGTTCCCAAGGAGATGCCATACTGTTGCCATACTGATGCCATACTGATGCCATACTTAAGAGTATGGCTACACTATGGCTACACTATGGCATCAGTATGGCAAGTACTTGGGAAAGACTTGGCAAGTGCTTGGGAAAAACTTGAGAAAAACTTGGGAAGGAGCTGTCAGGCCATGTACACGTAACAACCTGACCGTGGAACCGTGTAACAGCCTGACCTCAGTCGATGTAGAGGATCTCCGTCCGCACGTCCGCATAGCCCATACCCGACAGGCATTCCCGGTATTCCGACAGCTGCTTTTCGTACACCTTTTGGTGCTCGCTGCCCGTCTTGTAGTCGATGATCATCACGTGGTCGGGTTTGATGACCACGCGGTCGGGACGGCGCACATCACCGGCCGCCGTGATGATGGAAACCTCGTTGAGCACGCGGTCGCCCTCGTCAATGTAGAAGTACGGCCGCAGAACAGCATCGTTGGCCGTCCGCTCGAACAGCTGCAACAACCGCTTGCGAATCTCCTCCGGCTCGGCTGCCACCGCCGCCGCACGCTCCTCCTCCGTGGATGGGAAACGTGTTAATTTTTGTAAAAAGTCATGGATGTACGTGCCCGTCTCCTGCGACGCGGTGGACGCTTCCGACCGCACCACCTTGATGGATTCGTTCCCGCAGAAGTCCAAATCGGAGAGGAAGACCTGAAAGTCGGACCGCGGTGCCGCCGCCGGCTCGGTATCGCCCACTTTCGTACACCCGTAGTCGCCGTAGTAATGGATGCCCTCACCCAACTCGGTCATCTCGTAGAGGTCCTCGTCCATGCGCTCACCATCGTGGATGAAACTCTCCAAAGCTTGCTTGATCTCCCATTTGTCGCTCTCCTTCGCCTCTTTGGAGACATCCGTCAAGATGTAGAGCATGTCGGTGGCCCGGGTGAAAGCCACGTACCAAATATTCAACACATCCAAGCTTTTCTTGTTCTCCTCCTCTTCGTATGCTGGCTGGAAGTCAGAGAATTGCATCTCCTTTTGGTGCGTCACGTAACAGCTTTGGCCGGTGACGGGATCGGTGACCCAATAGCTGGGGGGCTGGCTGTTGGAGGAGGCTGTTCCCAGCGTGATGACCACCGGGAACTCCATTCCCTTCGAGCTGTGGATGGTCATCAACTGGACAGCGCCGGTGGCATTCGACAGCGAAAGCCGCGGGATGGTCTCTTTGTAACGGTTGATGTCGTCCCACCAAACCAGGAAGTCCGCCACCGAACCGACGTGCGACTGCGTGTATTCGTGCACCAGGTCGAGGAAGTCGGCCACGAACGGGTCAGAGTCTCGGTCAAGCTCGTAAAAACGGACGATGTCCTTCACCGTGACGATAAAGGGATTCTTGTCCCAGTGGTCCACCGTCTCCAAAAGACCCTGAATGCCAAACTGTTGCTCCACCAAAGGGATGAACGGGGAGCGCTTGTTCTGATAGACGAGCTGGTCGAAAGCCTGATGATGCTTGCGGGAGAGATACTCCAATATGACGGTCTGCGCCAAGGAGTCCTCACGATTGAACAGGAACCGCAGCGTACTGATTATCAGGTTGATATTCGGATTGTCGATAAGCTGTAGGGATTCGGAGGTGATGACGGGGACACCTGCGAGCATCAGGCACTGGGCGAAGTCGTTGCACTTTTCGCGTCCGCGGAGCAGCACCGCGATGTCACCGTAGGAGAAGCCGCGAAAACGGGCATCCATCACGGCATAGAGCAGCTCGGCACCCTCCGGTTTCATCGTGCGATAGACCTTCTGGTAGAAGTCCTCCGTGCACTCCGGCCAGATAGTCCTTATATCTTTGTAGTCCAGCTTGTTATAACCGAGAATCTGCACCAATCCGCCTACCCTTTTCTTGTTGAAATCCTGCTTGACGTTTTCGTAATAGGTACTCTTGTCCAGCTTCTCCGCATAATGTTTGAAGAAGCGGTTGTTGAACTCCACCACCGCCGGACAGGAGCGGAAGTTGGTTCTCAGAGGTTCGAAACGGAAGCGCTCCTCTCCCTGCAGTAAATTGGCTATATCTTTCTGGGAATCCGTATTTTGCAGGCGTTCTTTATCCGACAGGCAGAAGAAAAGATTCACTTCGCCGTTACGGAATCGGTAGATCGACTGCTTCACATCGCCGAAGAGCGTCAGGGAGCCGCCTCCACCCAATGCGTTTATAATCAGCGGTTTCAGATCATGCCATTGCATCAGCGAGGTATCCTGGAACTCATCGATGAAGATATTCCGGTAGAATTTCATCTTCTCGAACAGCATATCGCCATTGCCCGACTGTATCTCGTCGTTCAGCAGCGGATTGCTTTCCGCGAGGAAGAACGAGTCCGTCTGCTCCTTGATGGTCTCGATATGGCTTTTCAGGGCGTCCAACACCAGCAGCTGGTTGGCGCTTTTGGACAAGATGCGGTTGGTGAAGTAGCTTTTAGCATATTTTAACACGGCATCCTGAATCTGCGTGAAGAGATCCGCTATCTCTCCCGTCAGCGTTTCCATCAACGCCTCATTGCGTGCCTTGTCCGCCTTTCCCCCTTTGTTGGTGAACACCTTAGCGGTGTTCATCCCCTGGTGGACCTTGCTTTTGTCGAAGCCTTTTTCCGATTCGAAGGGATCCGCTGCGACATGCGCGAACCATTTGTCCCACTTCATTGTTCCATTGGGCATAATCTTGAAGACCGCCGCATTTTTGAACACGGTATCGGCCTTATCGGACAGGGGCTTCACCTCCTTCTTGCACTGCTCCAAAATGGAATACTGGTTTTCCCCCCACTTCTTCACAATCTCCAACAGGTCATCCACTTGACGGGTGTTTTTCACGAAGGGATGGCTTTTTTCGGCATCGTAGTAGAGCACGCCGAGTCCCTTCGAGAGGAAGCGGTTGATGTTCGCACTCCCCTTGTCCTCCAGCTGTCGCAGCAGCTCGCGCACCACCACCTTGAACTGTTGGTTGTCGCGGGACAACTCGCAGATATACTGTTCGATGGCCATCTGGAAGAAGTCGGTCAGCCGGATCTGCACCGCATAGTTCATGCTGAGATTGAGGTAGAGGGCGGAGGAGCGGATCACGCGCTGGATAAAGCTGTCAATAGTGGTAATGCTGAATTGCGCGTAGTCGTACAAGATACTGTGCAGCAATGATTTGGCGCACTCATGGATAAAGACGAAGCACTCTTCGGGAGGAACGTCCACGGGGTCACCGAAAATCTTCTTGCAGAGCGTGCCGAAGCCGTTACTGTCGAGGTCGCCTATGGTTTCGGCGAAGGCGAGCGTGCGGAGCTGACGGACCACGCGGCTTTTCATCTCGGCGGCGGCGTTGTTGGTGAACGTGATCGCGAGGATGTACCGGTAGCCGTCGCACGAGGGGCAGACGAACGCGCGGCGGTCGGGCAGGCTCAGGAAGCGCCGGACATACGGTCGGAAACAGGTGGCGAGGTAGTCGAACACCAGATTGTAGGTTTTCCCGGAGCCGGCGGAGGCGGAATAGACGGTGAGCATTAGGGGGGGGGTAAGGTTTAAGGTTTAAGGTTGAGGGTTTAAGGGTTAAGGTTTAAGGTTGAGGGTTTAAGGGTTATGGGTTAAGGTTGAGGGTTTAAGGGTTATGGGTTAAGGGGTTGGGGGTTAGTTGGTTTTGAAGTTGTAGGAGACTTGGGCGAGGTCGGCGTTGGCCTTGACGATTTTCTGTTTGAGGCTCTGTTTGAAGGCGGTCACTTTGGCCATCATTTCGGGGTTGTTGACGCCGAGCATCTGCAGGGCGAGGATGGCGGCGTTCTGGGCGCCGTTGATGGCGACGGTGGCTACGGGGATGCCGGGGGGCATCTGCAGCATGGCGAGGGCGGCGTCCACTCCTTCGAGCGACGACTTGATGGGCACTCCGATGACGGGCAGGGGGGTCATGGCGGCGATCACGCCGGGGAGATGGGCGGCCATGCCCGCGCCGGCGATGATGACTTTCACGCCGCGCTCGTGGGCGTGCTTCGCGTAGTCGGCCACCTCATCGGGTGTGCGGTGGGCGGAAAGCGCCAACACCTCGAAGGGAATCTCTTGACTGTCAAAAAACTTGCAGGCGGCCTCCATGACGGGAAGGTCGGAGGTGCTGCCCATAATGATACTCACTAATGCTTGCATATTTCTCTTTCTTTTGGTGTATGAATTTGAAAAGGCAAAAATACAAAGATTTTCGATTGGATGCTATCATAAATTGTGTACCTTTGCGCCCTTAAATTTAAATGGACGAAGAATGGTCAAAAAATACGCTCTCACGTTTCTGTTTTGCCTGCTGTGCGGCTTTGTTTTCTCGCAGCACGCCGTGTTGAAAGGGTTCACCTACGACGAATCCTCCGGCGAGTCGCTGCCCTACTGCACCATCCAGCTGATGGGCACCTCCTACGGAGCGCTCTCCGACGCTTCGGGCGCGTTCCTCATCAACAAGATTCCGGCGGGAACCTACACGGTGAAGGTCTCGCGGATGGGCTATGTCGATTTGATGGACACCATCACCGTGGGCAGCAGCGGCAATACGACCAAGCGCTACAGCATCTCCCCCAACTCGCAAACCCTCGACGCCGTGCAGATTGTGGGCGAGAACACCCGCAAGGAGCAGGAGACGCGCACGGCCGTCATCAGCGTGACCCCCAAGGACATGAGCAAGATGCCGGCCATCGGCGGACAGCCCGACTTCGCGCAGTACCTGCAGGTGCTGCCCGGCATCATCTCCACCGGTGACCAGGGCGGACAGCTCTACGTGCGCGGCGGTACCCCCGTGCAGAACATGCTCCTGCTCGACGGCACCATCCTCTTCAACCCGTTCCACTCCATCGGCATCTTCTCGGTGTTCGACATGGACATCATGAGCAGCGCCGACGTCTATACCGGCGGCTTCGGGGCGGAGTTCGGCGGACGCATCTCCTCCGTGATGGACATCAAGACCCGCGACGGCAACAAGAAACGTCTCGCCGGCAAGGTGGATGTGAGCAACATCGGGGCGCAGCTTCTCCTCGAAGGCCCGCTGCTCAAGCTCAAAGACGACCGGAAAACCTCCATCAGCTTCATCCTCTCCGGCAAAGGCTCCTATCTGGAACAGTCCGCCAAGGTGTTCTACCCCTACGTGGAAAGCGCGGACGGCCTCCCCTACAGCTTCCTCGACCTCTACGGCAAGTTGACGCTCGCCACGCGTAACGGCACACGGTTGAACCTCTTCGGTTTCAACTACACCGACCGCGTGAAATACAGCTCTGTGGCCAACTACGGCTGGGACAACTGGGGTGTCGGCACCAACTTCCTCATCGTGCCCGGCGACGCGCCCACCACCATCGAGGGCTCCTTAGCCTACTCCAAGTACTCCTCCGAGCTGCAGGATGTCAACTTCGACCCGCGCCGCAGCTCCATGGACGGCTTCACTTTCGACTTGGGATTCAACTACTTCCTCGGCAAAAGCCTGCTGAAAGTCGGCATCGACGTGGTGGGCTACAACACCAACTACGAATACTACACCATCTACCACTCGCAGCGGCTCATCGAGGACCACACCACCGACCTGTCGCTGTTCATCAAGTACAAATACAACTTCCGCAACAAGCTGTTGATCGAACCCGGTTTCCGGTTGCAGTACTACTACTCCCTCGGGCAGGCTTCCCCGGAGCCGCGATTGGCCATCAAATACAACATACTCAAGAACTTGCGTCTGAAGTTGGCGGCAGGTATGTATTCCCAGAACCTCGTCTCCGTCACCTCCGACCAGGATGTGGTGAGCCTGTTCACCGGTTTCATCTCGTCGCCGTTGGAGAGTGCGCTGCTGCCGAACTCGCTCATCGGGGACGACAAGGAGATAAAAGGCCGTCTGCAGAAGGCGCAGCACGTGGTGCTTGGTCTTGAGTACGACCCCATCAGTCCGCTGAGCATCAACATCGAGGGTTACTTCAAGAATTTCTCGCAGCTGATCTCCGTGAATCGCTACAAGATGCTCGACGAAGACACCGAGTTCATCTGGGAGAAGGGCCAGGCCTACGGCGGTGACATCTCCCTGAAATACGACTACAAGGGCGTTTACCTCTGGTTTGTCTATTCCTTGGGTTGGGTGAAGCGTACCGACGGCAACATCGAGTACTACCCGCACTTCGACCGTCGCCACAACATCAACCTGGTGGCGTCCTACGCGTTCGGCAAGCGCCGCTCGTGGGAGGTGAACCTCCGCTGGAACTTCGGTTCGGGCTTCCCGTTCACGCAGACGCAGGCCTACTACCCGCACTACGACCCCACGCACATCAACGACGACTATGTGGCCGCCAACGAGAATGTCTATTTCCTGTTGGCCGACTTCAACCAGTCGCGACTGCCGAGCTACCACCGCCTCGACATCGGTGCCAAGAAGAAATTCTACCTTGGCGAGCGCCACACCCTCGAAGCCAGCATCTCCATGACCAACGTCTATAACTACAAGAACATCTTCTACGTCAACCGCATCACCAACGACATTGTCTATCAGCTGCCGTTCCTCTACTACTTCGGCCTGACCTGGCGTTTCTAAACTATGCGGGTGCGAGACGACGGGCAAAGATTTCCATTGGAGATACCCGCAAAAATGCTATCTTTGCCGCCCGATTTTGAATAACGAAGATGGATTTCGAAGACATACGACCATATACCGATCTGGAGTTCAAGGCGGCCTACCTTCGCCTTGCGGAATATCCTGGTTTTCAGGAGGCTATTGCCATGTTCCTGCCTGGGTATTCCGTCAGCCAGTTCAAGCAGGATTTAGCGAATTTTAACACTGTCGAGGATGTGCAACGCGACCTGGACAAGCGGTTCGTGGACGTCTTCATCGCCCAATCTTCCAAAGGGGTGACGCTGTCGGGCATCGAGAACATCGACGAGAACTTGGCCTACATGTTCATCGGCAACCACCGCGACATCACGTTCGACCCCGCGCTGCTGGAGTACTACTTCTTCGTGGAACACCGCAGAACCTCCCGCATCGCGGTGGGCGACAACCTCTACTCCACCCCGCTGCTGAACGAAGTCGCGAAACTGAACAAGATGGTCAAGGTGAAGCGGACGGGCACCATGCGCGAGAAGCTGGAGAACTCCTACACGCTCGCCGCCTACATCCAACAGTCGCTCTTTGAAGACCACGAGTCTGTCTGGATCGCCCAGCGCGACGGCCGCACCAAGGACGGCAACGACTACACCAAGCACGGGCTGGTGAAGATGATTACGCTCGGCAACGACAAGAACCTGATGGAGACTATCCGCCGGATGAACATCACCCCCGTGACCGTCTCCTACGAATACGAGCCGTGTGACAAACTGAAAGCCAGGGAGTTGGCCTTAAGCGAGAATGCCGTTTATCACAAACAGCCCGGCGAGGACTTCAACAGCATCAAGCAGGGCATCTTCGGGCAGAAGGGGCGCATGTCGCTCACCATCGGCACGCCCATCATCCGTGAACTGGACACCATTCCCGAGGAGCTGTCCAACAACGATAAAATCGATTTAGTCTGCAAGCTCATCGACAAGCAGATTTATACGAACTACACGCTCTACCCCAACAACTACATCGCCCACGACATGCTCCATCAGGAGGAGACGTACCACGAGCACTACACGGACGCCGAAAGGGCTAAGTTTGAGCAGTATTTACAGATGCAGTCGCAGGTTCCGGATGTCACGGAGGCCAAAATGTTGGAGAACCTGCTGAAGATATACGCCAACCCCGTTGACAATTACTATAAAACCATATCCGAATAGAATTAAAGATTTTTAACACATTATGGACGAACAACAACCCCCGTCGCAACCGAAGATTCTCATCATCCGACTCAGTTCCATTGGAGACATCGTATTGACCACCCCTGTCGTCAGGGCGGTGAACGAGCAGCTGCCCGAAGCGGAAGTACATTTTTTGGTTAGGAAGGACTATGTGCCTGTGGTGGAGAACAACCCGCACATCCACAAGGTGCATGCCTACGACCCCGACAATGTCGAGAAGACGCTTGACGAATTACGGAAAGAGGACTTTTCCGTGGTCATCGACCTGCAGAAGACGCTGCGTTCCCGCAAGGTGGTGCGCAAGCTCAGGAAGCCGTCGTACACCTTCATGAAGCACGACTTTGCGAAATGGATCTGCTACCGTTTCAAGATGAACGGGCTGCCGGAGACGCACATTGTGGAGCGCTACTTCGAGGCGGTGAGGGAGTTGGACGTGCACAACGACCACAAAGGGTTGGAGTTCTACATTCCCGAGAACCAAGGTTTTGACGAAGACGACCTGCCGATGATGTTCGAGGACGGATTCGTGGCCGTCGTGTTGGCGGCGCAGCACTTTACCAAGCGGATTCCGGTCAGCAAGGTGGTGGAGATCGGCAGCATCCTGCACAAGCCGATCATGCTGTTAGGCGGCAAGGACGTCTTCGAGGAGGGCGAGCAGGTGGTCTCCCAGCTCGGCGAGCGGGCCACCAACGGCTGCGGCAAGTACTCGTTGTACCAGTCGGCGGCCATCCTGCAGCACGCAGACTGTGTGATCACCGGCGACACGGGGTTGATGCACATCGCCGCCGCGCTGCACAAGCCTACGGCGGCCATCTTCGGCGCCACGATTCCCGAATATGGTTACTACCCCTACATGCCCGGCGAGCGGAATATGTTCCGCAACTTCGAGGTCTGTCCGCTCAACTGTCGCCCGTGTTCGAAGTTCGGCAGCTCCAAGTGCCGCCGCAAGCATTTCAAGTGTATGAAGAACATCTCCGCGACGGAGGTGGCGGAGTGGGTGAACCGGTTTTAGGGAGTTAGTAGTTAGCAGTTAGTAGTTAGCAGTTAGTAGTTAGCAGTTAGTAGTTAGCAGTTAGCAGTTAGTAGTTAGCAGTTGGTAGTTTCGGGGGTCGGGGCGTTACTGTCTTTCCGCTGTCAGTTGTTTCATTTCGCGCAGCAGAAACAATGTACAATGTACAATGTATAATGTACAGCTGGTCTCGTGGGCGAACTAATTGTACATTGTTAATTGGCAAGAGGGTGAGGGTGGAGAAGGCGGGCGATTATGCTTGCAGCAACGCCACTACTTCTTCTAAGATGAAGGCTTCATAGAGTGCCTTGGCCTTGTCGTAGAGTGCGTTGATTTTCGCGAAAGAACGCCATATTTTCGAGAACGCGCGATTTCCGGCGATGGTTCCGGCACACGAGGTCGGCCGCGCTTGCGACCGATGGTCAAGTACTGTCCCGTCGTGTCGAGTTTTATACTGTTGTCTATCGGCGTTGCTGCCTCCGGTTTGGGGTAACAGGGCAACGTGCGGCCGTCAAGGAGGGTGATTACTTCACCTCGTAAATTACCATCGCCGTCCATGGGCTGTTGCTGCTTCCTGTGCATAATTTGACGTCTTTGACGTTTATTTTATCCTCTTTCTCTTTTAAGAATCGGTTGATTTCTTCCTCTAATATTCCAACATCGGGATTGCCAACTTGAAAGAGCTTAACTTGGGTTATTCCCTTTAACTTTTTTTCTTCAAGTTTTGCTGCTTCTTCTTTTAAGCGGCTTTTGGTAACGGGTTGAATGTTTAACTTTGCCATAATACATTTGTTTAGGACTTCTGATTTTAAATTATTCCCGTTTCCTTGCCGAAGCCCAGTTAAACAAGGGTTAGGGGAGAAAGGCGAGACTTGTTTCTTGCCTTTAATTTCATTCCACTATGGTTCTATGCATATTAAAACTCCTTATAGTGTTTCAGAATTCATATATTTTTGCACGTTGCATAAGAGAACACCTGTAATCTTCTGGGATTTGGTTCTCCGTAACATAGAAATCGTAACGATTTTTTGCTTTTGTCAGCAGAATTACGCAACCTGTGAATTTAAAACTGTCTGGACGTGTTCCATTCTTTTCAGCAAAATCTCGTTCTTTCGAACTCAATGTGTTTACTTTGTAATAACGGCCTTTGTCAGGATTTGGAACGCTTATCTCGGGGTAGTCGTATGAAGGATCCTCAAACAGATGTTTCCAAAAGAGATAGCGTTCCTCACCTTTTAAAAGTTCGTGATAATTTTCCAAAACCAAGATTTTTCCGTTATGATCGTAAAGAAGATTATAGATGGCATTGGGGGTCGGATCACCAGAAAAAAACAAAAACCAATCACGATTTTCCAGAAGATTGTCTTTTGCAAATTGTTCCCGTATGATTCGCATGACGTTTCCTTTTTTTTGTGAATCGGTAATCACAAACCATCGAGGGCCTACTTCTGATGGTATCATCCCTTTGTCTCTGACAAATGTGCTTCTGGCACTCAATCTGACACAGAAATCGTGAATTCTATTTTGAGGAACTTGGTCAATCATTGTTGTTTAGTGAAATATGTTGACAATTATAATCTATCATCCTCGAAATCCGATGATCTTACCATTTCACAAAAGATTTTGTCACAATGCCTCGATCGGTAGTCACACGTACAAAATAAGTTCCTGGGGCGAGCGTAGCAACGTCAATCGGTGTGGTTTCCGATACAATCGGAATCACTCGCAACAATTTGCCATATACATCAAATAAATGCAATTCCCCGTACGACTGATCTTCGTATATTGTATATTCTACATTGACTACGCCAGTGGCAGGGTTTGGATACACCTTAAAATCAAGTATGTTATAATCGTTAACGCCCACCGTGATCGTCAGGTGCAATGTCACCAAACTATCGCAGCCGTGGACAGTTTGTAGGATTTGGGTGTAGTCACCGGTGGCACAGTAGGCTTGGTCATTCCAAATGTAGCAAGAATCGGGGCATTCAACGGAGAATTCGGAGGTGGCGGATTGCCACACATTGACCGTTGCATCTGCCATGCTGAAGCATCCAGCAGCGTTGTAACCGATTACCTGGTATATGCCTGCCGTGTTTATGGTGATACTGTTGTCCGTGGTGCCGTCGCTCCAAATATAAGTGTCTCCGCCTGTGACGGTGAGGGTTGTGCTCTCGCCTGCGCAGATGTCCGTTTCGCCAGTAATGGTGATAACGGGCAGCTGCGACACAAGCACGGTGACGTTCGCCGTACCGCTGCAGCCTGCCGTTGTGGTGCCGGTAACGGTGTAGATGCCGAATGCGCTGATACTGACCGATGCTGTATTGTCACCTGTGGACCAAGTGTAGCTGTCCGCACCCGTGGCGGTCAAGGTGGTGCTGTTGCCTGCACAAAGCGTCGTGTTGCCGCTGATGTTGACACTCGGCAGCGGATTCACAGTAACCGTGACATTCGCCGGGGCGGAGCAGCCTTCGGCATTAGTGGCTGTGACCGTATAAACACCGCTTTGGCTCACGCTTATGCTGTTGTTCGTACTGCCGTTGCTCCACGAGTAGGAGACTCCACCGTTGGCCGTAAGTGTGGCGGTTTCGCCCTCGCAGATAGTCGTGTTGCCTGTGATGGCCGTAGGAGGTAACGCTTTCAGCGTTACAACCTCTCGCCTTCGCACATGCTGTGCGTGAGCGGGATGTTGTAGGTTGGATTTACAGAGACGGTCTTCGTTGCCGTACTGCTGCAACCGTTTGCATCTGTACCCGTGACGATGTAGGTGTCCGCATTGTTGACGGTTATAGACGCATTGCTGGAAAAGTTGCTCCACGCATACGAATTCGCGCCTGTCGCGGTGAGAGTGACGTTACCGCCTTGGCAGAAGCTATTGTCGCCGCTGATGTTGACATTCGGCAGCGGATTAACCGTCACCGTGACATCAGCCAGGGCGGAGCAGCCTTCGGCATTAGTGGCTGTGACCGTATAAAGACCACTTTGGCTCACGCTTATGCTGTTGTTTGTACTGCCGTTGCTCCACGAGTAGGAGACTCCACCGTTGGCCGTAAGTGTGGCGGTTTCGCCCTCGGTAGGGTATGCGTGTAGGTACCCGCCGCAGTGATGTTCTGCCCGTAGAAGTTGTAACTCTCACCTTCGCACATGCTGTGCGTTAGCGGGATGTTGTAGGTTGGATTTACAGAGACGGTCTTCGTTGCCGTACTACTACAACCGTTTGCATCTGTGCCCGTGACGGTGTAGGTGCCCGCATTATTGACGGCTATAGACGCATTGCTGGAAGAGTTGTTCCACGCATACGAACTCGCTCCTGTCGCGGTGAGGCTGACGTTATCGCCCTGACAGAAACTATTGTTACCAGTGATGTTGACATTCGGCAGCGGATTCACAGTAACCGTGACATTCGCTGTGTTGGAGCAGCCCTCCACGTTGGTAGCGGTCACCGTATAGACTCCGCTTTGGCTCACACTGATACTGTTGCCCGTACTGCCGTTGCTCCATGAGTAGGAGACTCCGCCGTTGGCTGTAAGCGTGGTGCTTTGACCTTGGCAGAGCGTGGTATTACCCAAAATGGTGGGCGTAGGCGCGGTAGCGACCGTGACCTCTGCCGATGCCGTGGAAGAACATCCGTTGAGAAGTGATGCCGTTACTGTATAATTACCGGGTGTGCCAACCGTGATAGTCGAGGTGTGTGCCCCGTTGCTCCACGTATAGGTGCCTGCTCCGCTAACAGACAGGATGGCAGTCTCCCCTTCGCAGATGTTGGTGTTGCCTGTGATGACAACCGACTCCATCATCGTGACCGTTTGGGAGGAGGAACCGCTACAGCCGTTGGCGTTCGTGACCGTAACCGAATAGCTACCCGGATTGTTCACATTGATGGATTGTGTGGTCTCGCCGGAAGACCATTGATAACCAGTACCCGATGTGGCGGTAAGCGTAGTGCCTATATCATTGCAAATAACCGAATTGCCAGTAATGGTAACGTTGACGGGTTGGTTTTGCACCACATTGACGGAGGCACTGCCCGAACAGCCGTTGCTTGTGCTGGCCGTCACGGAATAATTGCCCGCCGTGTTGACATTGATAGAGGCGGTTGTGGCTCCTGTGGACCACTGATAGCTGTCGCCGCCGGTGGCGGTGAGGGTGGTGTAACCGCCGGAGCAGAAGGAGTTGTTGCCTGTTATGCTTGGTGCGGAAAACGGAACGACTACCACTGAATCGGAGGCGGAGCAACCATACACTGTGGTGACGGTAGTGACGTAGGTGCCCGGCTGGCTCACCGTGATGGTGCGCTGCGAAGAGCCGGTACTCCATAGGTAGGTTGTGCCGCCGTTGGCTGTAAGTGTCGTACTGCCATTGTTGCAGAGCACCATACTGCCGGAAATGGAAGCCACCGCCGCCGGATAAAGGGTAAGCTGTTTGGAAGCAGTGACTTGACAGCCAAAGTTGTCGGTGACGGTTACCGAATAGGTGGCATCCGTTGTGATACCGATTGCGTTGCTGTGAGACCCGTTGCTCCAAGAGTACTGGTAACCTGAACTGCCCGAGGGAACGGCGGTGTATGTTACCGTATCTCCCTCGCAGAGCTTAGCAGGGGTTGCCGTAATCTGCACTGACAAGGAGCAGATAGCGGTGGTGAATGTCTTGTCCGCGCCACGATAGATGACACCGTCCTTTTGCACGAAGAAGCGGTAGGTGTATGCTGTACCACCTTGCAACCCCGTAAGATTATAAAAAACAGGGGAATTCCCAGTAGTGTTAACAGTGGCATAAGTATTTTCGCTACTCTTCTTATACTCAAATCCGTGGGCATCTACATCGTAAAGCATTTGGTAACGCCCTTGTAACTTGGCGGTGGTGGCCCCCACATTGGTTGCATCTTGGGTGGTGACACTGCCAAACACAGGGTAACCTTGGTTGATGTTTGGGGTGATATCCATCACAAAAACCACACCATTTGTGTTGAGAATAACTGGAAAAGACGACGATTTCATAGATGCTTCCGTTTTGGCTACACCCCCTGTATTGGTGTTGTGACCACATGTGTTGAGGAAATGGCAATTTGTGATATTTCCTTTATAGCCACAAATACCTCCCTTTCTTGTACCTGACAACAATATGCCAACGTTGTAGCAGTTCGTGATGGTGTAGTTAGTACCAGTTGAATCGTATCCACAGATACCGCCAGCGTAAGTAGAAGCGGAAACATTACCTGTATTGTAACAATTGGTGATTTTACCCCACTTCGCACAAATTCCACCTGCAATATCTGATTCTGAAGAGACTTCACCTATATTGTAACAATGTGAAATTACAGAGCTGTTCGACGAACCTACTATACCTCCTGCAAGTTTTTTAGCTGTGACATTTCCGATATTGTAACAGTTAGAAACAGTACCCCCGTTGCATATGCCACCAGCTTGACCGTAGGAGTAGTAGGACGTAATAGTGCCATTGTTATGGCAATTGGAAATCGTTCCATAAGAAACACTGATACCATAAGCATAGCGGCCGTAAATATCCCCTGTGTTGTGACAATTGGTTAAAATGGATACATTGCCGACGATGCCTTGTGCAGTGCCAACTGTAGAAGAGATATTTCCACTGTTTGAACAGTCTGCACAAGAACCCCAGTTGTTGTATCCACATATTCCACCTGTTCCAGATGTGTTTGTGATGTCACTGGTGTTATGACAATTAGCAAAAGAACTATAATCTCCTTGACCACATATTCCACCTGCATGTGCTCCTGTTTTTGTGCTTGTTATTTTCCCCGCACTGTTGATGTTGGCAAAGCTTCCGTTTCTTGCATACCCGAAAATACCCACATAGGTCATTGTGGAGGTGTTAAGGTACAGAATTATGGTGTGGTTGTCGCCGTCAAAGTGGCCGCCGAAGTAATTGGCATTAGTTAGTCCTGCGCTATTGGTTAGACCTATGGGTTGCCAAACGGTAATGCTGTCGATATATACGTCTGTAGTGAGCTTGAAATAGATGCCATCGTAATGAGTCACGCCACCATTCACCATCTCGGCAATGTAGGCCAACTGCTGGGCGTTCTCAATCAAATACGGGCTGCTTTCCGTGCCCTGCCCTTGGGTCCATATCTCGGAGCTGCCGTTCCAAACGGAAACTGTCTGGGCATACAACGTCATGTTCAACAGCAAACATAAAGACATTAAGCTAAAAAACTTTTTCATATTATTGGTATTTTATATTATTCCACCTCATTTATTAATGACATCCGCCACAAGTCGCACGGAAATGCCCTTGGAACGGTCAAAACTACCGCCGATGCCAGGATTATAATAGATATACATCCGACCAAACCACATTTCCTTAGCACCAGATTCAGGTGTTAATATATCCGTTGACCAATAGTAACCTGATTCGTCAACTTCAGACACACTCGTTCCTATTCTCACTCCGGCCACGGGAAGGAAAACGGCACCAACACCCTCCAACAACGCCCACTCCTCTAAGGTGTAACTGTTCACATCGTTGATGAACTGCTTGTAGGCGGGTGTGAACGAAACGCCATTGGGCAAAACACAGGCATCCGGAAGAATAATCAGACCATGCCAACCGTTAATCAATCCCATCGAATAAAGGTTCTCCGCATTGGGACGATGGTATATCATATAGTTCAATTCTGCCGAAGAAGGTGTCCGCCAAAGTCCGGCTTGCCCTCCGCCGTTTGAAATCGGATTGTATTTTCCCCAATCATAATTCGTGTTTGAGATATTGTTTTGATTGTCGCCGTAATCGGTTTGCATCTCACTTGTCATCCATGGATGCTTGTCGTTATAGCCGCTTGTTCCCCAACCAAACAGATCAATCCATCCATCGTAGGAGGGGGAGATATTGCTGTTGGCGGAACCGATGCAATCCCACTGATTCGCTGCAAACCGCCAAGTGTTTGTGGAGGCTTGATATTGCAGATTACCCTGCGAAAAACGCACCTGCTGTGAAGGGGAAATTGAGAAAAGCCCTGCAAGTGCCCCAGCAGGAATGTCCGGGTCATCCGGTGTGTCGCCATCAGGATTTGTTGTAAAAGACAACTCCTCACCGTAGAAAAGACCGTTACTGTTCCCGACATACGCTCTGACATAATAGGTGGTGTTGGGTGTCAAACCTGTAAGATGACTTGTAAAAGCCCCGATGCCACTGCCGTCCGTAGTGTGATAGTCGTTGATGTCAGGATGACCATCCGTATTATAACAAACCCCGCGCACAGATACCGATGCACCATTGTCTATCACGTAACCACCGCAAATGGCTGACGTACATGTGATGGCAGACACGTTTCCTGTATTGACAACAGGATCTGCTTCATGGTTACAACTTGTAAACGCGCAAATACATGTCAAAAATATGGCAATACAGGTGATTTTGTTCTTCTTGAAATTTTGTAACAACATAATTTTTGATTTTGGTTTATACTGTTTTTTCCCGCGCCGCAAAAGTACCTCTCTTTCCTTCACGCAGTTAGTTTCTTTTCAGGTTCTTTTTCGCACCATTCCAGAGCTTCACTAACGCGCATAAAAAAACCGCGAACTTCATTGTTTCGAGTTCGAGGTCCTGGAAAAACCTGCAATGCTAAACAAAGAAAGCTCACGGCTGTGAACCGCAAGCATCTTCAGCTTCCTCTCGGCATTGCATTTGAAATTTTCCAGGTTTCGAACTTGCAAAGATAAGAAAAATAATCGGATAGGATGTTATGGCGGGAAAAAAGCACGTTAGAAAACAAATAATCTTCTATCTGCTAAAGGAGACAAAAAATGTGTACTTTTGCATCCGAAAAAGAATAAAGGAAAATAAAGAAGAATAAAAGAGAATAAAGAAGAATAAAACAAAGTAAATGGGAAAGAAAGAGGATTTTTATGAAAGTGCTCAGGAACTGTTTCAGCCTACATTCGGTAACCGTCCGATGCAGTATATCGGTCGCGATGGCGTGATTGAACAGTTTATGGCGGGACTGAAAGAGCCTGTCGGGTCGCGCAACCGCTGCACGTTGTTTCTCGGACAACGAGGCATGGGAAAGACAGCACTGTTGCTTGAACTCAACGACCGTGCGCAGAAAGAGGGGTACGTTGTTGCCCGCGTGACGGCTCACGAGGGGATGCCGAAAGCCATCATCGAGCAGTTACAACTGAATGGTTCGAAATACTTCGATGACGAAAAAAGGAAGTTGTCGGGTGTGACTGCCGGGGTGTTAGGTTTCTCGTTCGGTCTTACTTTTTCGGAAGCTGCGGAACGGCAATACGGATTTCGCTCGAAAATGTCACTGCTATGCGACAAGTTGGCAGAAAAGGGTAAGGGTGCTCTCATCCTCATAGATGAAGTGCGTACCTCGGAGGCCATGCGCGAGGTGGCTGCCGCTTATCAGGAACTGGTTGGCGACCGAAAGAACGTCGCGATAGCAATGGCGGGACTGCCATATTCCGTTTCCAATTTACTTAACGACAGCGTGCTCACCTTTCTGAACCGCGCCGTCAAAGTGGAATTGGGGCTGTTATCAACCAACTTGATCAGGGCCTATTATGAGCGTGCTTTCAAGTCAATAAAGGTTGAGGTCTCGGACGAAATACTCGACCGCGCAGCACGGTCAACCCGAGGTTTCCCTTACCTCATGCAACTGATCGGCTACTATATGATTCAATACACCCCAAAAGATGGCGTTGTTACTGACGAGGTTATGGACAAGGCGGAGAAGGCTGCCTTGGATGATATGGATGACAACGTCTTCAAGCCGATACTGAATCCGCTGTCAGACAATGACAAGGTATTCCTTAAGGCACTTGCTCACTGCGGTGAGCCGGCGACCACCAGCAAGCTTCAGTCCAAGCTTGGACGAAAAGGTCCGGCCATACAGCCTTATCGCAAGCGTCTCATCGAGGCGGGAGTTATCGAATCCCCCCGTCGTGGAGAGTTGGTGTTTGCAGTACCCTATCTGTCGGAGTATTTGCAGAACATGGATTGAATAAGGCCTTTTACTGCGGAATGAAATTCAACGACGACATATCCACATCAGGGCCGGT
Organism: uncultured Bacteroidales bacterium; assembly: GCA_900319925.1. Classification (GTDB taxonomy): domain Bacteria; phylum Bacteroidota; class Bacteroidia; order Bacteroidales; family WCHB1-69; genus F23-D06. Next base: position 18,513 of record ONQE01000022.1, read on the forward strand.
TGCGTCGCAGGACGTGAACATTTCCGACCACTTCACCGGCTATAAGGAGTTGCCTTCAAACGGCTACTCCCGCCTTTTCCGCGCTCAACGCTACGGACAGTGGTACATGCTGAAAGGCCTCAAGCCCGAATACGCCGCCGACCCACAATACACCGCAATGCTTGCCAAGGAATTCGCCCTGACGGTGGAACTCAACCATCCCAACATCGTTCGCGCCCTCAGCCACGAACAGGACCCCGTGGCAGGCGACTGCATCGTGATGGAATATGTGGACGGCCGAACGCTGGACGACTTCCTTAAGGAAAATCCCTCCCAGGAGGTTCGCAAACTGGTGGTGAAAGAACTGCTGTTTGCCATGGACTATTTCCACCGCAAACAGGTCGTACACCAGGACTTGAAACCTTCCAACATCCTGATTACCCATGACGGCAACCATGTGAAGATCATCGACTTCGGACTTTCCGACAGCAGAAGATTCGCCATCCTCAAGGAGCCCGCCTACACCCAATCCTACGCCGCCCCGGAACAATTGTCCGGCGATGAGGTCGACAACCGCACCGACATTTACGCCTTTGGACTGATTCTGAAGCAACTGTTCCCTTCGCGCTACGGCAATGTGGTGCGCAAATGTCTTCAACCTCTTAAAGAAAAACGTTTTCAAAGTACTGACGCTGTGATGCAGGCGGTAGGTGAAGCGGATTTCAGACGGAAATGGTTTCCGCCCGTGGCTTTCATAACACTTGTGCTCGTTACTGCCTTGTGCGCCTCCGTAAAACCTGTTTCATGGGTGAAAGGCAAAATAGAGGACTACAGGATTCTGCATTCCACAGGAGACCCATCCCTGACAGTCGGCTCACTAAGCGGTCTGTTCTCCGTCGCTCCCGACCGGCAGGTGCGTTTCTCGCAGGGCAATCTCCAATACTGTGCCCACGGCAAACATCGCACAGCCGATGGCGTTGCCCCAGGCACCTGGCGTTTCGCCGAGAACCAATATGACATCATCGGTGAGCCGAATTCCAATGCTTCCCCCAACTATGAGGAGTGGATTGACCTTTTCGGATTCGGAACGAGCGGATGGAACAGCGGTACGACGAGCTATGACCCCTGGGATTGGGAAATTGAAAATATCGGTTACTATCCTGGCGGCAAATGGGAAAATTCACTGACAGATTCTTGCGCTCTCGCCGACTGGGGACTATACAACGCCATATCCAACGGAGGAGACACGCCCGGACGATGGCGTACGTTGACAAAAGACGAGGCTGCCTATTTGTTCCATGCAAGGAAGGCATCTACGGTGAACGGCATCCCCAATGCACGTTTTGCCAAAGCCTCTGTGAACAACGTGAATGGCCTCATCCTTTTCCCTGACCAATACAAACATCCCGACGACATCGCTTTGCCGGAAACAATCAACATCGACACAGCACAATACACAAGCTGTTACAGTGCGTCACAATGGAAAAAGATGGAGAATGCCGGTGCCGTGTTTCTTCCCGAGGCGGGTGTCAGGGGTGGTTTGGAATGGCTCCCCGGAAGCGGACATTATTGGTGTTCAACCGCTTGTAACAGCTCTTGTGCATACGACTTGGGGTTTGGAAATGGCCTTTTAGGCATCCATTCACAAAACCGTTCTTTTAGGCTTTACGGGAACAGCGTTCGGCTTGTGCAAGATGCCGACAAGAAATAATCCTTACAATAAGGAAAAGAACCGAAAAAGAACCCGTTCCGCATATCCGAATGTTTGCTATCTTTGCACCTGCAATTTGAAAGGACATGCCTGTTAACCTGCAACATATCACCCTGCTGCGCCAACTCGTGGAGGAGTCGGCGGACCACCGTATTGAGACCTCCAACGACTTCATCTTCCTGTCGGGAGAGATCCGGGGACGGCTGAATGAGAACCTCAGCGTCTCCACTTTGAAGCGGCTCTGGGGCTATGTGGACGGCTATGCCTCGGTGCGCCCCAGCACTCTCGACATTCTCGCCCGCTTCGTGGGTTTCCCCGACTGGGAGACCTTCGTGTCGGACTACTGCGAGGTGGAGGGCGTGCAATCGTCGCACCGCGTGAAGAGCGAGACCTTGTATGCGGAAAACCTCCCTGTGGGTACACAGGTGGAGTTCTTCTGGAATCCCAACCGCCGTTGTGTCGCCGCTTTTCAAGGTGACCAGCGTTTTGTAGTCCTGACGTCTGAAAATGCCAAACTGAAACAGGGAGATGTGTTCCTTTGCGACCGGTTCACCCTTCACGAACCTCTCTTTGTCCACATTCCCGAGCCAAATGGAGAAAACGCCCTCTTCGTGATGGGCAAAAAGGGAGGACTGACGAAAATCGCGATTACAAATCGCTAATCGGATTTCAAAGTGGAACGGCGATAACCCATTGATGCCTTGTAGTGGGCTTTCATGTCCGCAGACAGAAAACTTCTGCTCAAAAGTTCTTCCACAGCGACATTTTCCGCTGCAAACCGGTTAAGTTCCCGTTCAACAATGCGGTCAGGCAGTCCAATTCGACGGCCGAATTCCGTGAAATCGCTCCTGTTGATTGAACGGGTATCGGAAAAGGACATGCCCTCCCTGAACAACCCATTGTCAAGAGCGAAGATGCGAGGTTGACGCAAGTGAAGGCTGGTGTTGATCAAATCGTAAGCTGGAGCCAAACGGTATTCAGTTCCGTTCCGGCTAATCAGGGTGAAATTTTTCAAGTGGGCATCATCATTCAAAGTGAGGTAGTTGAACAAAACTATTTGGAAAAACCGCAACACGTCGATTTGTGCGGCAGAAACATACTGTCGGATAATAGCAGCACACTCCTCGTAGCTTAGGTTGCTGTATTTGTAATCATTGCCACCGTTTGCTTTAGTCAAGCCGGCAATCGAGGCAAAATCCTCTTGCGGATATTTCCGCTCATCGGGAGCGACATCGAAACGGCGCGTAAAATAGGCAGGTTCCCCATCACGAAAGAAGCAGAGTGCATTATCGGCAGTTTCTATCCCATACACCTGCGAAGCGAGCTGCATAGTGACGTGCTCGTTAGCCGGACAAAATTCGCGGGCGAGGAGCGCGTATGAACTTGGAACAGGCTTCAGAATGTAACGGCTGCGCAACCCCTCTGCCGGTTGTGCCAAAAAACCATCATCGCCTATCACCAAACCGCCCTTCGGTTGCACTCCCGACAGTGAAATGCGTCCTACCTGTCTCACATAGTCTGTCTTTTCGTCACTGTCATGGTTTGGACTGTCAAAAGGAAGGATGTGCGAAACGGCTCTGCCGTCAAACAGCCTGCGACGGGCCTCGGGTGAGTAAGTGTCAAAACCACTTTTCAAAGTGGAGGGGCAAACTTCAATCTTTTCCATCGCTTATGGGTTTTACGGTTACGGCACCAATGGTGTCAAATTGAGCCGTGGCCAACAAGATGCCAAAATCGTCATTCTCGTCAATGTGCAACATTCGGGATTGAACCTGACGGTTTTCACCCTCCGATAACATATTGAAGAAGTAAGGGAAAAGATTTTCGGACAGATAAGGCTTTTCCCGAACGGGCATGGACAAGCACACTGGCGCACCATCATAACCTATGATGTAGGTGAAACGGTAGCCTTCTCCTTTGACTTCCTGAAGTAGCCCGGCCTCCATATCCTGTACGAAAACTTTACACTGTCTCATTATTCAACTGTTTGATGGTGATGTCGATTTGCAGCCCGAGAGTGTCGAGAATGGCCAACAGCGAGGACAGTTGCGGGTTTCCTTCCCCACGTTCAATGGCTACAACGGTATTCACGGCCACCCCTGAAAGGTCCGCAAGTGTGCGCTGATTTACATTCAGTTCTTTTCGGCGCATCCGGATTCTGTTTCCTATATTAAGCAAATTCATAATTCCAACATATTGGGATTTTGCCGCAAAAATACAAAATTATCTTATCTAAAACACGTAAAATCTCAATTTGTTGTGATTTTATATGTTGAAGGTAGTACCTACAAAATCCCTGAACTGCTCTCACCTGCGGCGAATCTCGCGCACCACGGCCGTTTTATCTATTACCGCAAACTTCACCTCGTACCCGTCGAACGGGAACCCATAGACCCGATCTTCGTCGTGGTGGTAGGCGGGGCGCGGGTCTTGGGCCAGCACCTCCCGCAACTTCTCTACCTTTTCGGGTTTCAGCCTCTTGGCGATATCCTCGGGAATCTCCACGTCAAGCTGATAGTCCTCGTGCTCTTGCGTGAACCCCTTGGTGGCCTCCGGGTGACAGTCGGTGGTGAGCAGGTAGGGTTTGATGTCGTAGATAGGGGTACCGTCCATAAGGTCGGCGCCGCCCACAAGGAGCGTTGGGTTTTTGGGGTTAAGGTCGGCCTCGATGAGCTCCACGCAGGAGAGCCCGATGGGGTTGGGACGGAAGGGCGAACGCGTGGCGAAGACGCCCATGCGCCGGTTGCCGCCGAGCCGCGGGGGCCGCACCGTCGGCGACCATCCCTCCTGCTGTACCTCCGAGAAACCCCAGATCAGCCACAGATGGGAGAACTCCTCGATACCGCGCAACGCCTCCGCGTTCCGGAACTCGGGCTCGAACACGATGCGCGCCCGCAACGACGGCACCAGCCCGCTCTGCCTCGGAATCCCGAATTTCGTCGGGAACTCGCTGCGGATACGAGCGATGACCTTGGTCTCAACAATTAGGTTGTCCATATCTCTGCTATTCTATCGCTTGCAAAAACTAAGAGACCACACTCTTTACGCACACACTGGCTGTGGCAACAGCTTGGCACAGTGCTCAATGATGGTTTTTGCGTTGTCGAAGCCCGCATCGGAGACTCTTTTGTCTTTGTTACCATCATAGCCCATGTACAGATGCATGGTGTCATAGCCGATATTCAGAAAATGCAGCAGCTTCTTGTCGCGTTTTCCGGCGGCTTCCTGATATTTCTGAATAGACGGACGTCCCTTCCCCTTACGTACCTGCAACACAGCATCGAGGGCAATAAGACAACCGCTCCACAGGATATTGCCGGCCGTCTTGATGTACTTGCTGTCGGTGTAGCTTTTCAGTTCCGGGTCATACTTGGCCTTCTTGATGATTTCTTCGGCGTTGGCCACATACCGCAGGGCCTCTTTAATAGGATCTTTTTCTTCCATTGGTTTGGGTTTTGTTTAATGATTAAGTTACGGAGACGCAAAATTGTGCGCCTTCCTCCTATCGAATTTTACGCCGCAAAAATACATTTTTTCTAATATGATTCGTTATACTGTTAATATTTTTTTGAATGTTGCTTTTTTTGCAATTAACTGATTCTTTTAGGAACAAAACACCATATAAGTTGCATTTTTGCAAATAATAAAGCCCAGAGCTTTCATTAGCCCTGGGCTGATATACGTCGGGCTTTCAGCCCTTGATGAACAGTTATCTCTTCTCGATCTTGTACCCCACCGTCGCGAAGAACAAGATGTACGCGTAGCTGACGAACAGCAGCGCGTAGGCGGAGTGCGGGTTCACGGCGTCGGCGATTCTGCCGTAGATCAGCGGCATGATAGCACCGCCCACGATGGCCATCACCATCAAAGCGGAGGCGAACTCGGTGTGGTCGCCCAGATCACGGATAGCCAACGGCCAGATGGCAGGCCACATAATGGCATGCGCGAAACTCAAGCAGATAATCGCGATGATGGAGACGATACCCGTTGTACACAGCGCCACAACCACCAACGTGACTGAGAGCAACAGTTGGATGATCAGGGCATTGCGCTGGGAAATCACCTTCGGCACAAACAGGATGCCGCAGATGTAACCCACCAACAGGGCAATGAGCGCATAAACGCCGAAGTAGTGCGACACCGCCGTGGGAATGCCGTAGTAGTCGCCGTAAGGAATCAGCGTGTCGATGGCGATGACCTCAGCCCCCACGTAGAAGAAGATGGCCAAAACGCCGAGCCACATATACGGGAAACTGAAGATGCTGGTCTTCTGCCCGGCGATTTTCTTTTCTTCCTCGACGATGTCGGGCAGATGCGCGGTTTTGATGAAAAGCACCAGCGCAATCAGCACAGCGGTCATGATGAGGTAAGGCACAATGACACCGTTGGAGAGCTGCTGCAGCATAGCCTCTTTCTCCGGACCGGGGGCCATCTCCTTGATGCTTTCGAAGAGGTGTTCCTTGCCGCTGAAGAGGGCGTTGTAGAGCACGAGGATACCGATCATGCCGGCCACCTTGTTGCAGATACCCATAATGCTCATACGCCGCGCCGCCGACTCGATCGGGCCGATAACCGTGACGTAAGGATTGCTGGCGGTCTGCAGCAGCGACAAACCGCTGCCCTGCAGGAACAGTCCCAACAGGAACATCGGGTAGCTGCGCATCTTCGCACCGGGGATGAACATCATGCAACCGATGGCCATGACGACCAATCCCAACGCCATACCGTTGCTGTAGCCCGTCTTCTTCAGCACGAACGACGACGGTATCGACATCACGAAGTAGGCGATGTAGAAGGCGAATGTCACCAAATAGCCTTGCACCTGCGTGGTCAGCTCGCAGGAGGTGCGCATATAAGGGATCAGAATATTGTTCAACCATGTCACGAAACCGAATACGAAAAACAGCGATCCGATAACGAACATACAATAAGCAGTACTTCTTTTCTTCTCTTCCATAAGTATTGGGGTTTATTTGATTACTTTCTATTCGGAGATTTTTAACTGATGTATCATCTCTTCGGGACTGTCCGCTTTGAAGACGGCGTTGCCAGCCACCACGGCGTCGGCCCCGGCATTGATGATATCCACGATGTTGTCGGCATTCACGCCACCATCCACCTCGATGAGCGCATTCGATTTGTTGCGCTTGATCATCGCACGGAGCTCGGCGATGCGGTGCAACGAACGCGGGATGAACTTCTGTCCGCCGAAACCGGGGTTCACAGACATGATCAACACCAAGTCGAGATCCTGGATGACATCCTCCAAACCGGAAACCGGCGTGTGCGGGTTCAGCGCCACCCCGGCCAACATGTCATGCTCCTTGATCTGTGCGATGGTGCGGTGCAGATGCGTGCAGGCCTCCCAGTGGACAGTCAGCATATCGCATCCTATCTCTTTGAACGTCTGGATGTAACGCTCTGGCTGCACAATCATCAGATGGGTGTCCAACGGTTTCTGCGCCAACTTCCGGACAGCCTTGATGACGGGCATTCCGAACGAGATGTTGGGCACGAATACGCCATCCATCACGTCCAGGTGAATCCAGTCCGCCTCGGAACGGTTCAACATTTCAATATCTTCTCCCAATCGGTTGAAGTCCGCCGACAACAACGACGGTGCAATAATCGGTTTTACTGTCATTTCTTCCCTATGTTTTTTGAGGGTGCAAAAGTACACAAATTATTGCCTGATTTCCATTTCCAGATTGCCGCAGTGGAGTACAAATTTCCCAGGATGGAACTCAAAGTGTTGTTTATCATCCACATACGTCATAAAGAACGAGTCATCAATCTCGAAAGACACCTCGACAGTGCCGCCGGCGGGAATGGTCACGCGTTCAAAGGCGACCAGCGTCTTCACAGGACTCCGCTTGTCGCCGCTGTTGGTCAAGTAGAGCTGCACCACCTCATCGCCAGCTATTTCCCCCACATTCTTCACTTTGCAGGTGAAGGTGCGGGAGGAGGGATCATACTTGGCATCCTCGTATTCAAAGTTCGTGTAGCTCAACCCGTAACCGAACGGGTATAGCGGCTCTTCTGTCATGAAACGATAGGTGCGGTGTTCCATTTCGTAGCTGTCGAAAGGCGGGAGGTAGTTGTTCGTGCTATAGAAGGTCACCGGCAGCTTCCCGCTGGGGTTCACCTTGCCGAAAAGGACATCCGCCACGGCCGTGCCTGCCGCTTGTCCGCCGTACCAGGCCGCCAACACCGCCTCCAGGTTCTGGTCTTCCCAATCCAGCGCCACCGCGCCGCCGGAGCAGAGCACAAACACCACAGGCTTCCCCATATTCTTGATTTTCATCAACATACCCTCCTGGATGCGCGGCAAGTCGATGGATGTCCGGTCGCCGCCGTGGAAACCGTCCATCTCCACTTTCAGCTCCTCGCCCTCCAACTCGGGGGAGAGCCCACCGACGAAGATCACGAGGTCGCACTTGGCAATCTGGCTGTCGAAATCCCTCGGCAGACGGTATTTGCCGTCCACGTGGTGGCAGGCCGTGTCGAAGTAGAGGCGCGGCCGCTGGTCTTTCGGCAACGTATTGACATAGTCTCGGATACCCTCGTAAATCGTGACGGCATGACGCGGGGTGCCGTTATAGTTGCCACAGAGCATCACGGAGTCCGCCGCGTTGGGTCCCACAATCGCGATGCTCTTGTATTTCTTGGGATCAAGAGGCAGTATTTTCTTGTTGTTCTGCAGCAACACGATACTCTTTTGAGCCATTTCGAGGGCTTTCTGGTCGAAAAGGGTGGTGTCGGGAATGGCAGTGAACGGCGGCTCGGGGTCGAACAGACCCAACTCGAAACGGGCCTTGAGCACTTTCAGCACGTGAGCATCGATGACATCCATCGGGAGCATTCCCTTGAGATAGGCCTCTTTCAATGCGGGGAGACCGCTGCCGCACTCCAAGTCGATGACCGATCCGAACGCGGCGGCGGCAGCCTCGGAAGCGGTGGCGTGCGTCTCGTGCCTCGGAATCACCGTGTCACGTTCCCAACAGTCGTTCAGCGCCCAACAATCGGTGACGAACAGCCGGTGGTAGCCCCACTGGTTCTGCAGGATGTTGACGAGCAGACTCTCGTTGGTGCAGCACGGCACGCCGTTGAGCCGGTTGTAGCCGCACATCACCATCCCCACGTCGGTATGGTTGACAATATACTGGAACGCCGGCAGATAGGTGGTCCAAAAAGCACGCCCGCTAACCGTCGCGTCAAACGAGTGGCGGTCGGCCTCCGGTCCGCTGTGCACGGCGAAATGCTTGATGCAGGCGAGTGCCTTGTACCGGTCATTGACCTTCTGCTGCAGACCGTTCACGCAGGCGGTGCCCATGCGCGCGGTGAGGTAGGGGTCTTCACCGTAGGTTTCCATACCGCGTCCCCAGCGCGGGTCGCGGAAGATGTTGATGTTCGGGGTGAAAAAGCTGACGCCGGTGTAGTCGTCATACCGACCGGCCTTCTGGTTACGGTTGAATTTCAGCCGCGCTTCGTCGGCAATCATGGCGAACATATCCTGCACGGCCTTGTCGTCGAAGGTAGCGGCCAATGCCGTGGGCATCGGATAGACCGTGGCGAAACCGTCGCGGGCCACCCCGTGCAACGCCTCGTTCCACCAGCTGTACGCCGGTATGCCCAACCGCTCAACGGCTGGGTTGCGATGCTCCATCATTCCCAATTTCTCATCCAAAGTAAGCTGGTTCAGAAGCAGTTGCGCCCGCTCGTCGATCGAGAGGCTCGGGTTTCGGAAATTCTGCTGCGCCATCGCACAAAAGGCAATGACGACGGTTATGATGCTGACGAATAGTTTTCTCATATCAATAATTTCTGTTATTCTCTACATTACTGGACAATCAATTTCTTGGTAACAAACGCATTACCCTTCTGCATGTAAACAAGATATGTTCCCGGTGTCAACCCCTTAGTGGCAATGCGGTTCACGCCCTCCTGCGCCTCCCCGCGCATCACACACTGACCGGTGGTAGTGAAAATCCGCCATCCCAACGTCTCCCCCGTGGGATTGTCCAATACGAAATACCCCTGCGTGACAGGATTGGGAGTGAGGGTTATTTTGGTTAAAACGTTGTCGGGCACATCCCCGCCTATGTTAAGATGTACCACGTATGGACGTGTGGATTGATGCGGCGTGGATGCGGTGTAAATCACATCTCCCACAAGAAAGTTTTGCGGCTCGCTCTCATCAGGCGTGACCGTGATGCCCCAAGGTTTGGTGATGGTCGGATATGCATTCGACAAATCCGGCACAACGCAAACTAAATAGAACGCAATTGTGTCATCCTCCATAAAGACCCCAAACAAGTCGTCGTAATAATCGTAGGCCAGTGCCGGGTTGTTCTCCACCAGAAAATCAAAACCCGTAATTTCCGGCTCGATCACATAAAGGGGCAAATAGTTGACAAGACCATACGACGTGTTGTCGTTCCAGTGGAAAATCACATCCTCTGCTGCCGCGTCATTGTCGCAGCCCCAATAGTTGCCGATTGCATCCACACTGCTGTTGCTATTGTTATACAACTCATATTCAACACCTCCGTTACCGTTATTGTACAGCAAATTGTGACCTGGATCTTCCGCTGTACCCATATCTAAAAGAGGGATCTGGATGGCCGTGACCCCCCATAAGTTTCCGGTGATGAGGTTTCGGCGCAACTTGGCCGTACAGGTCGCATCACCCCAAATGCTCACTCCACTGCCACCGTTGTTCGGATTGACCTCTAAGTTGTTGTCAATAAACTGATTGTCATACAATTCCGAAGAAATCAGAGACCCGTTCTGCGTATAACCGTAGCGATTGTTTTTCACCAAATTGTCTTTCACAAGCACGTGCGTGACCAATTGGCTAAAGCTAAACATGTTCGAGATGCCGATGCCACCCGACATATTGCTGGCCACTCCTTCGATGAGGTTTCCGATGATGCGAATGGTGTCCGTAGTGCCGGGACCAATATTGATTTGCGGATTATTCGTGTTTGACAACACATTGTTATACAACACATTGTTCAGAATGGCCGGACAACCGTCAGAGTTGAGGGCCGACTGGATGGCACAGGCTTGGTTATCGTGAAAATAGCTGTTTTGGATGGTTGGACTACAATCCATATAGCTGATCACATTGTTGGAAAAATGGTCGAACTCGCAGGAGTCAATCACCACATCACTGTTAATCAGCTTGATGCCCTGGCAATAGCGGACATGAAGGTGGGATAAACGACTCTGGGTGGCGTCCTCAAAGCGAACCTCAAAGTCATCGCCTTGGATGAGAAGCGGTTGTGTTCTGTCTGCGGTACGCATCGTCCCGCGAACAGTCCATACCACACTGATAGACACATGCACCAGCTCGGCAGAAGACTCCAGTGTCAGCGTGTCGCCATCGGAAATGGTGATACTCTGCAGAATGTCATACTGGTTCGTCGATGTGCTCTGCACAGCAGAAGGAGCCGCAAGACAAAGGGTCTCCAATGTGTATGACAGTCCCGTCCCGGGAGACACCCACTGTGCATTCAATTGATTTACAGCAAATAACGCAAGAATACAGAAAACGATCTTTTTCATATCTAAAGTATTTTTATTTTAAGCGGCAAATCTACACAAATTACCAATACACGCATACAACAATCCCCCTTGCCGGGAAAAACTTCCCCGGCAAGAACCGAACCTTATTCCGCAAAACTCGTATTTAGTACGGCAAATATCTTATTATGAGTGCGTTACATTGGCAATCGTTCTCTGAATGATTTTTTGAACGAACGGGAGAGCTCAAAATTGGCATTGTTGGCAATCAACACCCTGTTCTTTAACACGCCCGTGACCTTCTCCATGTTCACCACCACTGAGCGGTTGATTTTCTGGAATCTGGATTTAGGGAACTTGGACTGGAACATTTTCAGGTTGCTGCGGAAGAATTTCTTGCTACCGTCTTCAAAATAGACACATACCTGGTTCCCAATCTTCTTGATATACAACACCTTGTCAAAAACAATGCGGATGGATTCCTCGTTGCGAGTACCCAAGATGAACACCGATTTCGCCAAACGGTCGTCTGCTCCGTACATCATCCTGTCCTCCTCCACTTTCCGCAAAATACGCTGATCCACCTTATTGTAAACGCTGTATATGTTCAGAATCTTCCCCATGATGCTGTTGAGGTCTTTTTCGGTGTAGGGTGAATAAAATATCTCAAAAAATCCCATCTTGAGATACTGCTTCACCCTTTTGGTCTTGATATTGTCACAAAGACCGACGATGAAAGGCGGCTTTCTGACATCATGAAGGATGTCCGCAAAACCGATGTCCACGAAAAATATCGTGGGACGATGATTGTTCAAGTACTCGATGGCCTCCGCCGCATGGTGGCAGACCAACGCAATGTCCAATGAGTAAAAGTTTGACAATAAGTCTCTTAGCGCTGTCACTTTAGACTCTTCCTTACTCAGAATAACCACTTCAAAATTCTTGTTTGATGCCATAGTAATTTTGTAATAATATGTAAAATTATAAAAATCATTCATATCCAATCGTTTAAAAATAGAAAAGGTGATGTTTGCTCTTATTCGGTCGGTTTATTGACCCAAACAAACACCAAAAAGTGCATAAAAGTGACTAAAAATTACAATCTGCTACTTTTGCAACAAAAACGGCAATAATTGGTGTGGAAAATCCACTTTTGTATCAAATCTGACAAAAAACCGTGTTGTATGTGCATTTTTATGGTCATAACCCCTTCCCGTTTTGAATAGCTTTTGCCTCAATGGTATTGCTTCCGAAGCCTATTTTCTGCCTCAAAGAGGATGTTGCGGAGCTCATCAAGCTGCATCAGGGAATATTCCGATAACGGGTGACAGGAGGAGAGCCAGGGCGGACAACTCTCCGGTAACCAGAGCCGTACATTCTCATACAATGCAACCGACTCATCTACAGGGTGTTGCTTATTGCTTGCACGAACATACTGCAGTATCCGGAGCCCGTCGGCTTTCTGGTGGAACGCCTTGACAAAGTGGTCATAATCAGACACGTTGCGGCGAATGTCCTCCCAAATATCCTGTTTCCGGTCATCCTTCTGCAGAAACGACAGAAAGTCATGGTCTTCCACGGCGATACGATTTTCGTAAAGCACCGGCAGTAGGCGGTAGGCTTCCTCTATCGGCGAAAAGCAACGGTGGGAATAGAGCGGGTAGCTCTCCCAAACACCCTGCGCGCCGTGCAGCATGGCGGGACCCGTTCCGAACGGTACGCGGTCGGAGTAGCGACCAGCTGGGTAAACGCACTCGGTGTTAAAAAGACTTAATCCGCCCATCTTGCAGAACTTCTGGACGAGGTAGAAGTCCTCACCGCTCTGCAACGGGGTGATGTTCCCAATCTTCCGTAGCGCCGCCACCCGCATCGCGATAGCCGAACCCAACGCGGTGAATCCATACGGACTGTTGATTTTCAGCAAATTGATGGCATAATTGCGCATATAGATCTCGTAGCGGAGCATTGCACGACTCTGCACTTCGTCAACCGTGTTCAGCTTGTGATAGTACGGCACCGCGAGCGCATTCATAGACGGATGCTGGGCAAAATTGTCCGCTACCGAACACAGATAGCCGGGGTTCACATACGTGTCGGCATCGAGGCTGACGATGATGTCTCCCGAATCTGCATCTTCGAAAATCTTCTCAAACAGTACCTTACGGGCAAAACCGACCCCCTTTTTCTTCTCCGTCCAGCCACAGCCGCAAGAGGAGCGGTCTATGACATGCAGTGTTAATAAATCATAATGTCGGAGGTATTCGAGTGTCTGCCGATTGCGCTCGCAGACAGGGCGCTTGTCCGGGTCGTGCCAATAGCTGTCGGGTTGGTTGACGCAGACATAGACCTCGAAAGGAGGGTGATGTTCCTGACGGGCGAGTGCATCCAAAGTGGCGGGCAGGGTGTCCGTCTCATCCATCGCAGGAATGGCCACCCTTAAGGTCGCCATCTACTTGACGGTGATCGTGACGTCGCGGGTGCGCGCCGGCTGGTCCACTCTGTCGCGTGCATACACGAAGTGCAGCGTCTGCGTGCCCTTCTCCACTGCCTCGAACTTCCAGAAGCGGTGGCTGGAGGCGCCCACCATGCCCTTCGGCGCATCGCTCGTGTAACGGTCGCCGACACTCTTCACCACCGTGACCTCGTTATCGTTGATAAGCTGCCACCAAAAGCCAGTCGAGGCGTTGGTGATGAACTCAATCTCGCAGGACTGACCCTGCTTGAGCACCACCTCGTTGGTCTCCTTATCGACGGCAACCAGTTTCTTCTGCGCCTGGCAACCGAGAAACAAGCATACAATCGCGCTGAAATAGATGACTTTCTTCATTGTTTCGGATATTTTCGGGCAAAAATACATTTTTTACGGTTAGATGCCACAACCCCGGGAAAATTTAATGCAACTCGCAGTTTTCCTATCTGTCAAGAAAAAAAACAGACAGTTGATAAAAATACACTAAAAGTAAAAATCCTACGTTTATAAATGCTATCTTTGCAAAAATATTTAGAATCAAAAAGACATATATGAAAGCCCGCGTGATTGAAGTGCTCAACACCATTTACGACCCCGAAATCCCTGTAAACATTTGGGAGTTGGGGTTTATCTACAAACTGGAGGTCAACGAGAACAACGATGTCTATATCCTGATGACGCTCACCGCACCCAACTGCCCGGTGGCGGAAAGCCTGCCGATGGAAGTCCAGACCCGCGTGCAGATGATCCCGGGGGTCAACAAGGTGGTGGTGGACGTCACCTTCGACCCGCCCTGGACGATGGACCGCATGACCGACGCCGCCAAAATGGAACTCGGCCTGCTCTATTAACCCAACGCTTTCAATCAGAATTCATTACCAAAACCAAATACTTCGCGAATGGAAAATCAGAACAAGTACAACGCGTTCAGCTTGTTGCAGTTTATGTGGAAATGGCGGAAGTGGCTGCTCATCGTCTGCGCCGCTACATTCGTCATATCGGCCGCTTGCTCGTTTTTGGTGCGGCCGCGCTTCAAATCCACCGCACTCCTCTACGCCCCGCGCACCAGCTCCGTCTCCAAAATCCTGCTCAACGAGCAAAACTACAACGAACGACTGGAAATCAAGGCCTTAGCCACTGTTGACGAGACCGAACAGATGCTTCCCTTCCTCAACTCCGTGGCCATCAAGGACTCCCTGGTGGAGAAGTACAACTTAGCCGAGTACTACAACGTCAACCTCAACAAGAAGGGCGGCAAGACGAAACTCTACAAGAACCTGACCAACAACATGACCATCAAGCGCACAGAGTACGGCGCCATCCAAGTGTCGGTGAGCGACTGGGACCCGCAACGCGCCTACAACATGACGTTGGACGTGGTGCGCTGGCTCGACACCATCAAGAACCACGTCGAATACGAGCGTGCGCTGGCCGCCTACACCATCCTGGAGAACCAGCTGGACTCCGTGGACAAGGAAATTGCCGCCACAAACGACTCCATCCGGGAAATCATGAAACACGGTGTCTTCGATGTGAAGGGACAGAGCGAGCGCCTCACCCAGCAGTACGCCATCGCCGCCGCTCAGGGTAACGCCGCCGCCATGCAACGCATCCAAAGAGAACAGGACACCATCGCCAAATACGGGGCCAAACTCACCGCCTACCAGGAGATGAGCTACAACTTCAGCAAATATCACGCCCTCTGCAAGGAGAAAATGTTGGACGCCAAGATGGACATGACCACCATCATGCCCGTGAAATTCGTCATCGACAAACCCTTCCCCGCCGACAAGAAGTTCTACCCCAAGAAATCCCTCATCGTCATCATCTCCACCCTCTGCGCTTTCATTCTCACGATGATTGTGCTCTTAACCATTGAAAGAGTTGGTAACCCGTCTGATAGAAAAGATTCAGCAACAGCTCCACAAGATAACTAAGCGACAGATCCTCTTCTTTCTGCTCGCAATGGCGCTTGTGGTGGCCAACGGCTACGCCATAATCAGAGAATTTCCCGCAATTCAGCTGATTACGGTGGGGCTGGTGGGACTGTACGTGGTCTTTTTCCACGCAGACTGGGCCATGTACCTCGTCGCGCTCAGCACCCCCTTCTCGGTCATCATCCGGAGCAAGAACATCCCCTTGGGACTGTCGCTGCCCTCCGAAGCCCTGATGATCTTGGTGACGATGATCTTCCTGGCCCGCATCCTCTACGACCTGAGCATTGACCGCAAGTTCCTGCGGCATCCCATCTCCATCGCCATATTGGTCTACCTCGGCTGGATGCTCCTCACCAGCCTGACCAGCGTGCGGCCGGTGGTCTCAATCAAGTTCTTCGCCTCCAAGGTGTGGTTCATCACGTCATGCTACTGGTTTTTCATGCAGATGGCCAACGACGGCCTGCGGAACGCCGTGCGCTACTTCAACTGCTACGCCATAGGTCTTTCCATCATCGTGCTCATCACCACCTACCAGCATGCGCTGAGCGGTTTCGACGAGCACTACGCGCACTTCGTGATGTCGCCGTTCTACAACGACCACACCGCCTATGGGGCAGCGTTGGCCTTCATGCTGCCCGTCAGCGTCGGGTTCCTTTTCCTGCCCGGCAACCGCTGGCCGCAACGCACTTTCTACATCGTCGTTTCCCTCATTCTCCTGATGGGATTCTACCTGTCGTTCAGCCGCGCCGCCTGGCTCAGCCTCGTGGTGGCGGTCGGCGTGCTGGTCATCCTCAAACTCCGCATCAAACTGTCGTGGATCATCGGCGGCGGACTGGTGGTCGGGCTGCTACTCTTCTTCTACGCCGACGACATCCTCTACAAGATGAGCCGCAACAATCAGGATTCCTCCGGAGACTTCGTGGAGCACATCCAGTCGATGTGGAACATCAGCACCGACGCCTCCAATATGGAACGCATCAACCGATGGACGGCGGCGTTCGGGATGATTCGGGAGCGCCCCGTGTTCGGCTGGGGACCCGGCACTTACCAGTTCGAGTACGCCCCCTTCCAACAAGGGTACTACCGGACCATCATCTCCACCGACTTTGGTGACGGCGGCAACGCGCACAGCGAATACATCGGACCTTGCGCCGAAACCGGTTTCCCGGGGGCGCTCACCGTGGTCGCCATCGTGATCACGTTCCTTATTTGCGGCATCCGAACATACATCTATGCCGAAGACAAAACACTGAAAACCCTATCGTTGTGCATGACCTTGGCCCTCATCACCTACTTCACCCACGGCTTCCTCAACAACTTTTTGGACACCGACAAACTCTCCGTCCTCGTCTGGGCAGCCATGGCGGTACTCACCGTTTGCGATCTGAAACTCCAAAACGAAAACCCTAAACTGCTAACTACTAACTACTAACTGCTAACTGCTAACTGCCCATCGCCTCATCGTAGCAGTGGCGGCAGAGCGGCTCGTAGGCGTCCTTCTCGCCGAGGAGGACCTGCTGCTCGTTGGCCACGATACGATAGGAGAAGTGGGCAAGGTCGCCGCAGCGCGTGCAGATGGCATGCTGCTTGCTGACATACTCCGCCACCGCCATCAGCTTCGGCATAGGACCGAACGGAAGACCCTTGTAGTCCATATCCAACCCACTGACGATCACACGGATGCCTGCATTGGCAAGCTGGTTGCACACCTCCACGATGCCGTCGTCAAAGAACTGTACCTCATCGATGGCCACCACCTGCACCTCGTTCATGTTCACGTAGAGCAGAATCTCGGAAGAGGCGTTGACCGGCGTCGAAACCCGGGAGTTCTCGTTATGCGACACCACCTCGACCTCATCGTAGCGCGTGTCCACGGCCGGCTTGAAGAGCTCGATGTTCTGGTTCGCGAACTCCGCACGACGAATACGACGCAACAACTCCTCCGTCTTGCCGGAGAACATCGACCCGCAAATCACCTCTATCCAACCTTTCTTATGATTCCTGCTCGCTTTATTTTCTAAAAACATTGTTTTCCAATATGATAAATTGGCTTTCATTGAGAAGGAAATCCTGTTGGAGAAACTTCGGAAACTGTATGTGAAAGTCTCGGCCATGGAGACGGAAGAGTACGAAGCCACCGTGCCCGTCCAGCCTGCTCCCACACCCGATTCCGAGCCCCAAAAGCAGTTCACTCCCGCCAAGACCTTGGAGGAGGATGTAGATCTCTTCTTCGACACCGAACACGAAAGCTATAAGGCTGTGGAAGAAGAACTCAAGACCATAGCGGAGGAGATCCACGGAGCGCAGGAGCAAACCGCGAGCCCGAAACCCGAACCGAAACCCGAACCGGAAAAGGTTGCCGAGCCGGAGCCCGATATTTTCGCGGAAATCGAAAAGAAAGAGAAGCCCGTCGATGAAAACGCCCCGCTGACCGACGACGCAGAGGAACTCTTCATCGAAACCGACTTCGAAATCTCGGCACAGCCCGAAAAGCCTGTGGAGAATCCGAAGCCCGTCGCCGAGAAACCCGTCGCCGAGAAAAAGGAACCCGTTGTCGAGAAGCCGATCGCAGAAAAGCCCATCGTCGAGAAGCCGGTCGTCGAGAAGAAAGAGGAACCCGTGAAACCCGTGAAAGCGGAGGAAAAGAAACCGATCATAGAGAAGAAGATCAAGCAAGAGGTTCCCGTAGAGGCGGTGGAAGAGGATTTCCACGAGGAGGACGACATCCTGAAGTTCATCCCGCCGAAGTCCACGCCCGCACAGCCGGCAAAGCAGGCGCCCGCGCCCACACCGAAGCCGCAACGCTCGCTCAACGACCTCTTCAACGAGCACCGCGAAGACCACTCCATCAGCAGCCAGTATCAGCGCGCGAAGGTCGGCGACCTCACCAAGGCGATCTCCATCAACGACAAGTTCATCTATATCAAGGAGCTGTTCCACAACCGCGGCGAGGACTTCAGCGCCTCCATCCGCCAACTCAATGAATGCCAGAACATGGAAGAGGCCTTCGACTGCCTCGAAGAGCTGAAACAGAAATACTTCTGGGATTCCAAATCTGACGCGTACCTGTCGTTCTGCGACCTTCTGCGACGGAAATACTCCTAAAAGAAAGCGACAATTCGGTAAACAAACTACGCCACTTTCCAATCGTCAATCCCATTGCTCTCGCTGCCGAAACAGACTCCGATTTTGAACAACTGCCTCGGGTCAGCGGCAAATGGGGCGGCGTACTGCTTGTCCTCTATCTGTTGGAGAGCCTCATCTACGCTCTTATCGACTTTCAACTCAAAAATGTAAACATAATCGCGAGTCTGGATGGTCACGTCCATGCGGCCGTGACTTGTGTGCCGCTCAACCTGCACGTACAGCCCCATCAGCTTGAATAGCACCGCCATTGTGTTCTGGAAATAAACCTCCTTGCGACCCGTCACCTGGTAGTCGCCGTCAGCGAACAGCGCCTGCAAACGGGTCATAAAACCCTTTGCATCACCATTTCTGACATCCTTGACAAAATTGTTGATGGTGAAACTACCATTTATACCGTTAGCAAAATAGTAGGTGGCTAAAAACTGCGCGAATCCCTTTTCCACCTCCATGTTCGGAAAACCAAGACGATAGGTATCAAATTCCTTATCGAAATCCTTGATAGTCAGGTAGCCGCTCTGGAACAGCAGCGGGATAGGGTTGCTATACATCGCATCCACACTGTCCATCGTGCGCACATCCACCTCCTCGGTAGTGAGCCGATCGAGTGGATAGTCAGTGTGCTGCAGCACCTCCACTAAGAAAGTCGGAGTGCCTGTAGCAAACCAATAGTCACTGAAACGTTTGGTATCCAATGTTTTCAGGAAACTGAAGGGGTTGTACATCCCTACCGATTCTGTACTGAAATGGTAACCATCGTAGTCCCTTTTCAGCTTAGCGTAGCATTCGTCTTTTGAGAGGCCGTTGTCCTCCGCCACTTCCGCAACTTCTGCATCGAAATTATCCCGGATCTCCTGCTCGCTGATACCGCAGATTGTGGCGTAACGATAATCCAACGAAATGTCAGACAGATTGTTCAGGTCACTGAAAATACTCACCTTCGAGAACTTGGTCACTCCTGTGAAGAAGGCGAGACGGATGTACTCATCCATCGACTTCGCCACTCCGTAGAACGATTTCAGGATCTTGCGATATTCGTCTTGTAGCTCGAGATTGCCTATGGTCTGTAAAAGGGGCTTGTCGTACTCATCAACGAGGATGACCACTTTCCGGCCCGTCTGCCTCACGATGTTACTGATAATATGCTGAAACCGCTCCTCGGGCGCGCGATCCTTGTATTCGTCGCCATAAACTTTCTCCCAAATTTCCAGATGTTTGTTGAGTTCCGCAATCAGGGATTCGATGTTAAGATAATTACGGGCGTTGAAGTCGAAATGCAACACAGGGTATTCCGTCCACTCCGTCTCCAAACCCGCGATGGCGAGTCCCTCGAACAGCGCCCTCTTTCCTTGGAAATAGGCTTTCAGTGTGGAAAGCAGCAAACTCTTGCCAAACCGGCGGGGTCGGCTCAAAAAGTAGTATTTCCCCTCTGTAACGAGTTTATAGACTAACGCCGTCTTGTCCACGTAGGCGTAACCCTCCGTGCGGATAGCCTCAAATGTCTGTATGCCGATAGGGTATTTCATAACGATGATCTTTTCGGCGGCAAAGGTACACAAAATTCCGGTTATCGCGCATCGCGCGTCCCTCTTCGTTTGTTGTCAACCGACAAATCCGTTAGTTCCCGTAGGCCACTTCGAATTCCTCGTAACCTTCGATGATATCGCCAACCTTGACATCGTTGCAGCCGTCAATGTTCAGACCGCAATCCTGTCCGGCGACCACCTCCTTGACATCGTCCTTGAAACGACGCAGAGAGCCGAGCTTGCCGGTGTAGATGACAATACCGTCGCGGATAAGGCGTATCTTGGTGTTACGCTGCAGCTTGCCGTCGAGGACCATACAGCCGGCCACATTGCCGACCTTGGAGATGTGGAACACCTCGCGCACCTCGATGTTGCAGACCACCTTCTCGTGAATCTCGGGTGAATGCATACCGGCGATAGCGTCCTTGATCTCGTTGATGGCGGTATAGATGATGGAATAGGTACGGATGTCGATCTGCTCGGCCTCGGCCATCTTGCGGGCGTTGGCGGACGGGCGGACCTGGAAGGCCACGATGAGGGCATTCGACGCGGTGGCGAGCAACACATCGCTCTCGGTCACCTGACCCACAGACTTGTGAATCACGTTGACCTGAACCTGCTCGGTGCTCAGCTTGAGCAGCTCACCGGCGAGTGCCTCCACAGAACCATCAACATCACCCTTGACGATGATGTTGAGCTCCTTGAAGTCGCCAATGGCAATACGACGGCCAATCTCCTCGAGGGTGACGTGCTTCTGCGTGCGCAGACCCATCTCACGGGCGAGGCGGGCACGCTTGGTGGCCACGCTGCGGGCTTCCTGCTCCGACTCGCACACCTTGAAGGTGTCACCGGCCTGCGGGGCGCCGTTGAGACCCAACAGCAGCACAGGCGAAGCGGGACCGGCCGACTTCACGGGCTGGTTACGCTCGTTGAACATAGCCTTGACCTTCCCGAAGCAGCTGCCGGCCAGAATCGGATCGCCGACGGAGAGCGTGCCATTCTGCACGAGCACCTTGGCCACGTAACCGCGACCCTTGTCCAAAGCGGACTCGATGACCGCACCCACGCCGGGACGGTTCGGGTTGGCCTTCAGGTCGAGCAACTCGGCCTCCAGCAACACCTTCTCCAGCAGCTCGTTGACATGGTCACCGTGCTTGGCGTCAATCTCCTGGCACTGGTACTTGCCACCCCACTCTTCCACGAGGATGTTCATATTGGCCAACTCCTCGCGAATCTTGTCGGGATTGGCGTTGGGCTTGTCGATTTTGGTGATGGCGAACACCATAGGCACGCCGGCGGCCTGCGCATGGTTGATAGCCTCGACGGTCTGCGGCATCACCGCGTCATCGGCGGCGACCACGATGATACAGAGGTCCGTGATCTTGGCACCGCGGGCACGCATGGCCGTGAACGCCTCATGGCCGGGCGTGTCGAGGAAGGTGATCTTGCGGCCGTCGGAAAGGCTCACCTCGTAAGCACCGATGTGCTGGGTGATACCACCGGCCTCACCGGCAATGACGTTGGTCTTGCGGATGTAGTCGAGCAACGAGGTCTTACCGTGGTCCACGTGACCCATCACCGTGATGATCGGGTGGCGGGGCTGCAGATCCTCTTCGGCATCCTGCTCACCGGCCTCGGCATCGCTGTCGTCGTCCGCATCGATGAATTCCACGTTGAAACCGAACTCCTCGGCCAGCATGACAATGTTCTCGGCATCGAGACGCTGGTTGATGGAGACGAACAGACCGATACTCATGCAGGTGGCGATAATCTTGGTGACATCGACGTTCATCAGGGTGGCCAACTCGTTGGCCGTGATGAACTCGGTGACCCTCAAGGTCTTCTGATCCTCGATGGCCTGCATCTCCTGCTCCTCGATACGCTCGTGGATCAGCTGACGTTTCTCCTTACGGCGTTTCGCCGCCGTGGTGTTCTTCTTGGCGTTATTCTCGAGACGCATCTTGGTCTCCTTGATGCGGCGGTGGATATCCTCGGCGGAAATCTCCACTTTCTCGGGCTCTTGCTTCTGTTTCTTGTCCTTGTCGTCCTTCACATTGGCATTGCTGGAGGACTTCACAGGCTTGGCCACGCGTTTGCGTTTGCGTTTCTTCTTGTCGGAATCGCCGCCGCGATGGTCGTTCTTGCCGCCGCCGCTGCTCTGCTGGAGCAGGGAGAGATCGATGGTACCCAAAATCTTGGGACCCTTCAGCGGGTTGACCACCGTCTTGATATGCTCCACCACTGGTTGTTCGGGTGGCGGGGCGACAGGCGTGGCGGGAGTCTCCTTCTTGGGTTCGGGCTTCGGAGCCTCCGCAGCTTTGGGCTGTTGCTTGGGCTGCTGGGGTTTCTCTTTCTCCTTCTTCTGACCTTTCTTATCCTTGGAAGAACTCTTTTTTTTGGGTTTGAGCGCCTCCAGATCGATAGTACCCAGAATCTCGGGTCCAGGCAGATGGGCCACCGTCTCGATATGCTCGGGCTTCGGGGCGGGCTCCTCCTCCTTGGGTTCTGTCGGTTCGGAAGTTTGAGCCGGGGTCTCGGTGACGGGCTCCTCCTGCGGAACTGCCGGGGTTTCCTTCGGGGTCTCCTCCACTTTTTCCGGTTCCTGCTCCTTGGCGTCCGCCTTCTTGGCCGTGCCGGAAGATTTCTTGCCGGAAGGTTTCGCCAACGTTTCAGGATCCACGGATCCGATGATTTTCACCTCGGGAGCATGGCTCGCCGGAACTTCCACCGTCTTCACTTCAGGAAGCTTGGTGGTATGGATAATGATATGCTGACCCGTAGTCTCCTCCTCGGCGGGTGCAGGGGCGGCCACTGTTTTGGTCTCCTCCTTCTTCGTCTTGGGTGTGAGAATCTGGTCGGACTTCTCCTTCACCATCTTGTCTTTAGCCAGTTCCTTCTGCAGACAGAGGTACATCTCCTCCGTCAACTTGGAATTCAACGTCGGGGAACTGATTTCAAGCCCATTTTTGGTCAGGATGTCAATGATTCGGTCCATTGACACGTTAAACTCTGTAGCCGCCTGTCCTAATCGCGGCTTTTTTACTTTTTCTTCCGGCATGTTCGTTAATCTGGTTAAAAACTTGGTGATTGTATTGATCAGGGGCATTACTTGGCCAATTCTTCTTTAACCGCCGCAATCATCGCATCCACCGTCTCCTCTTCAAGGTCGGTGCGGCGGATGAGTTCCTCGCGACTCAATTGTAAAATACTTTCGGCGGTATCGCAGCCGATACCGATAAATGTGTCGATGACCCATTGGTCGAAAACGTCATTGAATTCCGACAACGGGATGACGTACTCCTCCTTGATGTCGTCCCGGAAGACGTCGATCTCGTAGCCGGAGAGTTTGCTGGCGAGTTTGATGTTGTAGCCGCCCTTGCCGATGGCGAGTGACACTTGGTCGGACTTCATATAGACGTTGGCGGTCTTGTTCTCCTCGTCGAGTTCGATGGAAGATATCTGCGCGGGGTTAAGGGCGCGGGCGATCAACAGCTCTTTCTTGTTCGTATAGTTGATGATGTCGATATTCTCGTTGCGGAGTTCGCGCACGGTGTCGTGGATACGGCTGCCCTTGACGCCGACGCAGGCGCCCACGGGGTCGATGCGGTCGTCGTAGGTCTCGACTAGCACTTTGGCGCGTTCGCCGGGCACGCGCACGATGTCGCGGATCATGATGACGCCCTCCTCGATTTCGGGGATGGAGCGTTCCAACAGGCATTCGAGGAAGCGCGGGGACGTGCGGGAGAGCAGGATGCGCGGGGAGCCGTTGACCACATCCACGGAGGTGATGACGGCCATGACGCTGTCGCCTTTCTTGTAGTAGTCGGAGGGGATCTGCTCGGACTTGGGCAGCACCATCTCGACGCGGTCGTCGTCCATCACCAGGACCTCGCGTTTCCACACCTGGCTCACCTCGCCGGTGATCAGCTCGCCCTTGCGGGGCTCGTATTTGCGGAAGATGACGTCTTTTTCGTACTCCAGGATCTTATTGCTGAGGTTCTGGCGGAGGGCCAGGATCTCGCGGCGCTGGAAGTCGGAGAGCTGGATCTGCTCGATGACCTCCTCGCCCACCTCGAAGTCCGGTTCGATCTTGATGGCGTCGGACAGGGCGATCTGGTTCACGGGATCGGTCACCTCATCATCCTCCACCACGTCCAGGGAATGCTGGATTTCAAGGTCGCCGCGGTCAACGTTCACGATGACGTTGAAGCGGGCGTCCGGACCATATTTCTTACTCAACGCACTCACGAAAACGTCTTCCAAGATGTGCATGAGCGTCTCGCGGTCGATGCTTTTGGACTCTTTGAAGTCGGCGAAAGTGCTGATAAGATTGATTTGTTCTTCCATTGTTTTAGGATTTGTTATCTATAATAAGGTATATCTACTTGCCAAATTTTGTAAAAAAAACTCCCACCAAATCGGTGAGAGTTTCTTGTTGAGCTAGCAGGACTCGAACCTACACAGGCAGAACCAAAATCTGTAGTGCTACCATTACACCATAGCTCATTACATATCATCAATTCGGCGGCAAAAATACAATTTTTTTCCATATACAGCCATTTTGAGAAAAAAAATTTTTCACAGTGCTACGATATCAAAAAAAGTGTATTTTTGCACGCTCGTTTGAGAACGGCCCCTTAGCTCAACTGAATAGAGCATTTGACTACGGATCAAAAGGTTGCAGGTTTGAATCCTGCAGGGGTCACAAAGCGAAAAGGCGCCCACTTCCAGAAAAGTGAGCGCTTTTTTTGTGTCTCCAACAGACAACGGCGCGACCGCTACGACTACTAACTACTAACTGCTAACTATATCACCGCCTCGAAGATCCGTTTCCCGTTCCACTCAATCCATTCCGGCTCTTTCTCCTCCTTGTTCTTCGAGAAGTCGAACGTGACGAGGTAGCCCTCGTCCTTGCCGCGGGTGGCGAGGTACTCCGACAGCTGGTCGCGGCCCTTCTGCTCGTACTTGTCGCCGCGCCAGATCTTCAGCTCCACCACGAACTCCTCCCGGCCGTAGGTCACGATGAGGTCCATCCGGCGGTTGTCGCGGGTCTGCGGCTCCACATAGTAGAACCCCGTGCCGTTGATGATGGGCTTCAGGAA
>ONQE01000058.1 GCA_900319925.1 uncultured Bacteroidales bacterium
TGGGCTTCGTAACCTGTATTCGTACCAGTTTTATAGAGCACCACCGTGGGTTGCAGCAGGATACAGCGGATCAGGTCGGCGCGACTCATCTTGGCGATCACCTCCTTCTTGTAACGGTCCGCCTCCACCGCAGCGTCGTCGTCCAGCGCAGAGACGTCGTACTGGAGCAGCTCGCCCGCCAGAGCACGCAAGCTGTCGATGCCCGTCTCCTCCAAAATCTGCCGCACGGTATAGACCTTGATGCCGTTCTTCTGCAGCATCTTGATGTAGTTTCGATGTTCCGCGGCCGCCTTATCGACATCGAAATAGTCCTCGAAAAGTCCCGCCGAAGGATGAATCACCCCGTCAAACAACTCCTGACCAGGAGTGTGCATCAAGATGACCGCTGCCTTCGACCACTCGGCCTGCGGATAATCGACCTTGTTTTTCTGTGCGAACGCACAATTCACTGAATTACAAACAACTAAAACGACAACTAATGTCCAAATTCTCACTCTGCTCATCGTCAAATATCATTGATTTTTTCAATCGGCAAAAATACGTTTTTTTTTCGGAAGATTTCCGTCCTGAGGAATAGATAAAGTTGTTATTTTTGCAGATTCAAAAATCGACCTCAATGAAAAAGTTTCTATTGGCAATACTGGTTTTAGGAATCTCTTCCGGATTTGCCCAATCTAACAGTTCCGAACTCGTAGACCTATTAGAAGCGGGTGTTCCCTACACCTGCTTCAACAGCACGGACGGCAACCTATATCTGTACTACAGTCCACGTTACGGCACTACGGACAAGTGCATCCGTATGCCGCTTGACGGCGGCGAATGCCTGAGCAAGAAAATGGAACATCCATCCGACTACCTCCTCTTGTCATGCTTCGAGAGTGCAAATTCCCTTCATTGCATATATAATTTCTTTGATTACAAGGCGAAATCCTACGGCATCTACATGAACACCGTCCCCAAAGATTCTGAAACCTTCAGCTGGAATCCAGAACTCGTGGGTTCTATCCCCCTGGAGAGGGCTTACGACGTCAGAACTTATACCTCCACCTCACCAGACAAAACCAAAGCG
The DNA here is from genome assembly GCA_900319925.1 of uncultured Bacteroidales bacterium. Taxonomy (GTDB): domain Bacteria; phylum Bacteroidota; class Bacteroidia; order Bacteroidales; family WCHB1-69; genus F23-D06. Next base: position 1,070 of record ONQE01000058.1, read on the forward strand.
GCCGTATTGCTATGCCTGACCCAAAACTCTCTCAAATCCGCGAGCTTGAAAGGATCCTTGATTCTGGCTTTTGACGAGGACGGGCTGCTTTGGCAAAGTCCGCTTGACTTGGAATTCACCAACAACACACTGCAAATCTTCAACTTCTCCGTCAACAACGACGCCAATGTCTTCACCTCTATCCTTTCATTCACGAAAAAGGACGACAAAGACAAATCCAGATTGGACGAAACGTTGCATTTATACCAATATGGCCAGTACGGGGAAATAAACCACATAGATGTACAGCCAGAGTTCGGTTCCTTGCAAAGTGCTTGTCTTTTGTTCACCCGCGACGGCAACATCGCCCTAAGCGGTTACTACTCCCCGGCTCCAGACCAAAAAGAAAGCGGATGCTACGTATATAAATTCGACACCAAAAATCACACCTACACCAATATCAGCCACAATGATTTCCCGAGCGATTATTACGCCTACACACATCTGGGAACGTCCAAGACTACCGGGAAAGAATTTCATGCCTACCCTATGGAATTTTATGAGTTCAGCGATGGTTCTTTAGCACTTTTGGGGGACATGCAAAGTATCATGCGCTCCACTATCGAAATCACCCTCGGAGGCAATGTGCTGGTACATTTCATCAATCCGAACGGAGACATTGTCAACTTCAAGATGATTAACAAAAGTCAAACCAGCACCTTTACGGGAACGCCGAAGGGATTGCGCGACAGGATGTTTTCCTATTATCCCATGATGCACAACGATGTCATCCATGTCATCTTCGCAGACAATGTTAAGAATTACAAAGGGGAAAGCGGCCAAAACTGCTTCGTAGATGCCGGTTTCGTCTCTACGGTGAAGTATAATGGGATCTGCGCCGCCCACTGCACCATCCAACGCAATCAGGAAATCTCCGCCCCGGAATTGTTAATGGACTATACGGCCTTGAAATCCTATATTCTCTGCCCGTTGTTTGCGGATGACGACGGTTTCATTCTCTGCAGGACAAGCAAAAAAGCGAACCTGATATCCAAACTGATGTACACGATGAACAAAAGAGACAAGTGATTTGTATACATATAGTAATCAATCATGTATTTAATACCGCTATGAAAAAGTTATTCGTAATATTACTGGTTTTGTGTTCTATCACGAGTTTCGCGCAGCCGCAGCTCTCGGTCTACAACTACGCGCCGATAGAGTCGCAGGGCAGTTTCCCCGCCGACCTGAAGAAGGCCGCGAACACCCCGAAGTCGGACAAGGAATACAACCTGCTTCTCGTCTCCATGCTCAATCAGGGCAGAATCCTCTACGGCACCGAGATGAACCAGTATCTCGACAACATCAAAGAGAAGCTGCTGGTCAACCACCCGCAGTTGCAGCAGGAAGTCCACGTCTATATCCTGCAGAGCACCCTGGTGAACGCCTACTCGCTGCCGAACGGTACCATCTTGGTGACGATGGGGATGCTGGCGCAGGTGACCAACGAGGCGGAACTGGCTTTCGTGCTGGCGCATGAGATTGCCCACTATAGCGAGCACCATGGCAAGAACGACCACTCGAAAAGCAAAGACAAAGACGCCGTGAGCCGCTACATGCGCTACCACCAGTTCTCCCGCGAGCAGGAATTCGCCGCTGACCGCGTCGGGCTGCTTTCTTTCTACAAAGATTCCCCCTACAGCTACGACATCCTCGACGGTCTCTTCGACGTGCTGCTCTACGCCGACCTGCCCTTCGACGAGATTCCGTTCCAGCGTTCGGAAGTGGAGACCGACTTCTACCAATTCCCGGACAATTACTTCCTGAAAACGGTCGCCAACATCCCCGACCGTTCCAATATGATCGACACGCTGCTCACCCACCCCAACGTGGAGAAACGGCGCACTTTGGTCAAAGGATTGGTGAACAAGCTCTCCAATGAAGGTCGCAAGCGTTTCGTACAACCCGAGGAGCAGTTCACGCGACTGCGCAATGTGGCCCGCTTCGCCTGCATCGACCGTTTCCTCATCAACCACGACTATGACAAAGCCATCTACAACATTCACGTGATGGAACAGAGCTTTCCCGATAATGACTACCTGAGCCTCGCCAAGGCCACCGCCTACTACGGGGCCGCCAAGCACAAGGGTTCCGGGCAGACCAGCTCGTACATGGAGTCCTACCGCGACGTGGAAGGCGAGCAGCAGCAGGTCAACTACCTGCTTTCCAAGATGAACCGCAACGAATATGCCGTCTTGGCGCTGCGCAGAGCGTGGACCGCGCTGCAGACCGCTCCCGAGAACGAATACCTGCAAAACGTGACCAAAGACCTCATCCACGACATCTTCGTGAAGAACAAGATGAGGTACATCGACTTCTGCGACTACCCGCAAGGCACCACGATGGAGGAAATTGCACAGTCGGGCGGCGACACCACACTTCCCGCAGCCACCAACTCCAAGTACGACCGCATCAAGCAGCAGAGCACGAGTACAAAGGTGCTTCCCGACCCCAAGTTCAAGACCGTCAACTACATGCTGGTTGACATTCACGGCGACTCGACCTTCAGGGCTTGGGTCAACGACGCGGTGGTGAACGCCGAGATGCAGGCCGTTCTGGACGCTGTTACCGACACCAAAATCGGCGACGAGAAATCGGTGCTTGTCGCCACGCCCATCTACCTCATATACAACGATAACGGCCGCATCCAAAGTCCATCCGCCGACAAGCGCAACGCCGAGCAGCTGCAGAAGCTGATGTGCCGCGCCCTCAAGCGCAACCACATCACGCCGGTGACCATCAGCATGGACTTCGCGAAGCCCGAGACCGAAGCCTATAACAACTTCGCGAAAATGCGCCAATGGAACGATGACTTCACCAACTCCGGCGGCATTAACATGCGCTACCACACCTCCGAATACCTCGACGACATCGCCGCCGACTTGGGCAGCCGTAAACTCTGTTTCGCGCACGTGACCGATGCCCCCGGCCGCGGTTTCTTCGGCAACAAAGTCACTTTGCCCTGGCTTGCACCCGTCTTTCCCTACTCCATCCCCATTATCATCAGCGTGTTGTGCCTTCGCCAGCACGACGTGGACGTGAACTTCCGCGTCATTGACGTGGTTGATGGCAAGACGGAATCCTCCGGCCACTTCAGCAACTCCGAGGTGATGCGGAAAGCCTACATCAACGGCTATGTGTATCAGCAGGTGGAGGACTATGTGAAGCCGAAGATGTACAACTTCTTGGGCAACCACGTGATTCTGAACATGGAGGGCTACTTCTCCCCCGCATGGCTGAACCCCAACCCCGTGAGTTCGGGCTGGAACATGAGCGATGGAGCGAAACGCTATCTCGGTCTCAACTACATCCTTTCGCCCAATGTCGAGCTGATGGTCTGGAAGAAAGGGACCGTGGGCGTGGGTTACGACTACTACAACTCGCCCTTCAAGGGCAGCGACTGCCGCCTTCGGATAGGGTATCCATACTATGGGTCCACCGATTGGCGCGAAGCCGAACTTTCCGGCAACGTCATCGCGCATGGCTTCAACGCCTACTACAAGCAATATCTCGGCGACCGTTTCGCGCCGCTCGGTCACTACCTGAAGTTCCAGTTCGACGGTTTCTTCTACCGCTACAAGATGGATACCGAAGGCTTGCTGATGGGCATCATTGAAGGGACAACAGAACCCTACGAAGAGATCATCGAGAACAAAGGCAACCTTTTCGGCATGAAACTCGAGTATGGTTATGATTTCATCCTCCTGAACCGCCTCAAACTCACGTTAGGCGCAAGTATCGGCACCACTTTCGGCGGCTACCAGGTGGCTTTCGCCAGGATAAAGGACAGAGGATCCCTCTACTACGAAGAATCCACTTTGCATTATGACAATTACGCCCGTTCCCGCATCCTCGGCGCCTACTGTTTCGGGCTCAAGTTGGGCATCGGGTTTATTCCGTTCTAAGAAGGGACGGCCATCCCGTCAACCGCAGGGATGCGGTTGCTCCTAATCCAGAACGTTATCCAAGAAAAGACCGATACGGTTCAACACGATGCAGGCACGGCTTTTGTCGATGACCACACGCACCTTTTTCGTGGTGACGGTCTCCGTGAGTACAATCCGCTTGTAGCCGATGGTGGTCTCCTCGGCGATGGTGCGCCAGCTGCCGTTCTCATCCTCTACCTCAACATGGAACTTCTCCACACGTTGGCCCAGCGGGATGTACTCCTGCAGCATCACGCGGTTGAAGGTCTGGGGTTTGATGAAACTGAATTCTATCCAAGCCGAACGCACACTGTCGTCTGTGGACCAATAACTATCGTAATCTCCATCAATAAGGTTATAACATTCCGGCGCACCGTTCTCGCAGTAAAAAACAAAAGGATTGTGTTTCAAACGAATTACGCGGGTGTTGGAAACTGTGATAGCACCTTTTTTCGCTAAATCATGCGCGAAGATGCTGTCCAACGCAACGCGGAACTCCACCAAACGCAGCGAGTCCTCGGCAGGGATAAGACCGCGGTTGTCGGGCGGGACGTTGAGCAACAGCAACGAGTTGCGGCCCACGCTGTTGTAGTAGATCTTCAGCAGCTCCTGCACGCTCTTCGGGTGCTCGCTCTCGCGCCAGAACCAGCCCGGCCGGATGGAGACGTCCGTCTCGGCGGGAACCCAGCACGCGCCGTTGTAGTTGCCCGCGTTGAGCGTGTCCTGCGACGGGGCGTCGGCACCGGGGCCGTAGCCCTTCACATCGAGCCGCGACCAGCAGGTGCGCCCGCATCTTCCCTCCTCGTTGCCGACCCAGCGGCATCCGGGACCCACATCACTGAAAATCACCGCATTGGGCTGCAGCTTTTTCGTCTGCCCGTTGAACTTCTTCCAGTCATAGACCTGCTTCTTGCCATTCGGACCTTCACCGTTGGCCCCGTCGAACCACTGCTCGAAAATGGAGCCGTAGTTCGTATGGGCGTGACGCAATGTCTTGAGGAACACTTTGTTGTATTCGGGGGTGCCGTATGTGGGCGCGTTGCGGTCCCACGGGGAAATGTAGATGCCGAACTTCACCCCTTCCCTATTGCAAGCTTCGGAAAGTTCCTTCAGCACATCGCCCTGACCGTTGCGCCACGCGCTCTCGCGCACCGTGTGTGTGCTCTGCGGGTTGGGCCACAGGCAGAAACCGTCGTGGTGCTTGGCGGTGAGGATAATGCCTTGGAATCCTGCGTTTTTCGCCACAGAGACCCACTGGTTGCAGTCGAGGGCGGTGGGGTTGAAGATATCCTCCGCCTCCGTGCCCTCGCCCCACTCCAAGCCGGTGAAGGTGTTGGGTCCGAAATGGCAGAACATGTTCATCTCCATCCGCTGCCAAGCCACCTGCGCGGCCGTCGGCACAGGGCCGTAAGGCTTCGGCGGGGCGGCGGGTTTGGGTTGAGGGGGATGTTTCTGCGCCTGGATCGATATCCCCAAAAGGCAGATGAACAGGAGCAAAGCGGTCCTTTTCATAGACAGCAGTTTCTGACAACGATGCTACTTATTCTCCTTACCCGACGTGCGCTTCACGGCGTTCTCAAGGGTCGATTGCTTCACGATCTCAGTCATATCCACGCCGGTGGCATCGGCGACCGTGTCCATCGTCTGCTTGATGACGGTGGGAACCTGTCCGGAGAGTTGCGCGATGCCTTCGCCGCTACCACCGTAAATGCGAACATCCTTGATGGCACCGATGGGTTCGGCCACGGATTTGGCGATTTCGGGCAGCTTGTCTATGACCATCTGCGCCTTGGCAGCGTCGCCGTATTTCTGGAACGCCAGGGCTTTCTTCTCCATCGCCTCGGCTTCCGCGATACCGCGTTTCTCGATGGCAGACGCCTCCGCGATACCCTTCTGCTCGATGGCGTAGGCCTCCGCGTCAGCGAGTTTCTTCTTACCGATGGATTCCTGCTCCATACGGTACATCTCGGCTTCGGCCTGCGCACGCACGGCACGGGCACGCTGTTCGGCCTCGTAAGCCTCCGCTTCAGCCTTGCGCTTGCGTTGCTCCAACTCGGCCGCAGCCTCTATCTCTTTCTGATATTTCTCGGCGTCGGCGGTCTTCTGGACCTCAGCTTCCAGCTTGTTCTTCTGGATTTTGACCTGCTCCAGCGTTAATTCGCCCTCCTTGCGGGCCTTTTCGGTCTCGGCTTCCACCGCGGCGGCGTTGATTTCCTTCTGCCGTTCCTGCGTCAGGAGTTGTTTGGTGGCCTCGGCATCGACGGTCTTTTCGTTCACCGTCTTCTGCTGCTCCTGCTTCTGGATTTCATACGCGGCATCGGCCTTGGCGCGCTGCGTGTCCTCGACCACCTTGAGGTTGGCCTTCTTCACGGCCAGCTCGTTGTTCTTCTCGGCGATGATGGTCTCGTTGAGGACGCGGGCGTCGTTGGCCTCCTTCGCGGCCTCCGACTCGGCGATGGCGATGTCGCGCTCGGCCTGCGCCTTGGTGATGGCGGCCTCCTTGCGGATCTTGAAGGTGTTGTCCGCACCGAGGTTCTTGATAAGGCCCTCGTTGTCCGTGATATTCTGGATGTTGCACGAAATCACCTCGATGCCGAGCTTCGCCATGTCGGGGGTGGCCTTCTTGGCAATCTGGTCGGAAAACCCGTCTCGGTCGATGTTGAGGGATTTGAGGTCGAGCGTGCCGATAATCTCACGCATGTTACCCTCCAAGGAGTCCTTGATCTGTATGGCGATATCCTTCTCCGTCATGTTGAGGAAGTTTTTGGCAGCCAGACGGATGCCCTCGTCCGTGTTGATAACGCGGATCTTCGCAACGGCATCCACGACGACCGAGATGAAGTCATTGGTCGGGACAGGAGTTGAGGTCTTGATATCGACGCTCGTTTGTCCAAGGAACACCTTATCGACCCGTTCGAGACCGGGGATGCGGAGTCCACCTTTGCCGATGAGAATACGAGGTTTGCGCGAAAGGCCGGAGATGACGTAGGCGTCTTTGGGCGGTGCCTTCACGTAGCAGATGGCAAGAATCACAACAATAAGAACGATTCCGATTCCGATTAACAAAATGTTGCTGTTCATAACTATGTATTTTAAAGTTCTATATTCCAATCATTTACGCATCAAGAACACACTTGCCGATAGCGGATGCAGCGCCTTGATACCGTGCGTTTGCCGTTTTTGAGTGGCAAAAGTACATATTTTTTTTTGTATAAGCCTTGCATATTAAAAAAAATGTATTTTTGCCGTGATATTAAAATGATATTATTTTAATCACAAATCTAAATCCTAAAGTTATGAATACCAAAGAGTTCAACAAACAAACATCCGTAGGAAACAATGGTTTTATGCACCTGCTGATCAATCTCGGTCTGTTCGTTTTCTTCATCTGGATCGTGGTTCGATTAGCCAAACTCGACTGCATGTTGAGTGCCGAAGGGGAGGCCACCCCTTGGATTCTACTTCCTATTTGCATCGGGTTCCTGCTGCTTGTCACCTGGATTCTCCACTTGTGCGGGTTCATAATCGTGCAGCCGAACGAGTCGCGGGTGCTCACCTTCTTCGGCAAGTACTCGGGCACGGTGAAGCAGAACGGCTTCTTCTGGGTCAACCCGTTCTACAGCAAGGAGAAGCTCTCGCTTCGTGCGAAGAATATGGACGTGGAGCCCATCAAGGTGAACGACAAGAACGGCAATCCCATCATGATCGGCCTTGTCTTGGTATGGAAAATCTGCGACACCTACAAAGCCTGTTTCGAGGTGGATTCGGACGTCCGCAGCACCATCACCGAAAACTCGATGAAGTCGGTCAAGAGTTTCGACTCGTTCGTGCGCGTGCAGAGCGATGCCGCGTTGCGCAAGCTGGCGGGTCTGTACGCCTACGACAACATCGACCGCGCGGATGAGGGCGTGACCTTGCGTTCGGGTGGCGAGGAAATCAACGAGCGGTTGGAAGACGAACTGCGCAAGCACCTGGAAATCGCCGGCATTGAGGTCGTGGAAGCCCGCATCAACTACTTGGCCTATGCCGCCGAAATCGCCAGCGTGATGCTGCGCCGCCAACAGGCCGACGCCATCATCTCCGCCCGCGAGAAGATCGTGGAGGGTGCCGTCAGCATGGTCGATCTCGCCCTGAAGAAGCTCTCTGCCGACAAAATCGTGGAACTCGACGAGGAGCGCAAGGCCGCGATGGTCTCCAACCTCTTGGTCGTGCTCTGCGCCGACGAGTCCGCATCTCCCGTCATCAATACCGGGACGTTGTACCAATAGTTGACTTGTGACGTAGGACTTGTGACTTGTGACTTATGACTTATGAATATAGTACTACCTCACGTCGAACGTCAAAAGTCACAAGTCAAACGTCCTTAAACAACAGATTATGAAAAAGAATTTCGCCTTACGGGTGGATTCCGAGATCTACGAGGCCATCGAGAAATGGGCTGCCGACGAGTTCCGCAGCACAAACGGCCAGATCGAATGGATCCTGCATGCGGCGTTGAAGAAGGCGGGACGGTTGCCGAAAACGAAAAAAGAGGCCTCCGGTCCAGCTGACCGAAAGCCCCAATCTTAGCTATCCATTTCCGTATCCTACTTGTCCTTGAACGAGAAAATCGAGCTCTCGAACTTTTCCTTTGCGTAAGCTTCGTCGACCTCGATTTTCTTTTTGTTGAGGCTCGGGAACTCGAACATCGCGTCGGTCATGATTTTCTCGACGATGGCACGGAGACCGCGGGCGCCAAGCTGAAGTTCCACGGCTTTGTCAACGACGTAGTCGAGACAGTCTTCGGTGAAGGTCAGCGTGATGCCGTCCATTTTGAACAACGCGATATACTGTTTCACCAAGGCGTTCTTCGGCTCGATGAGGATGCGTTTCAATGCGACACGGTCGAGTGCGTTCAGCGAGGTGATCACCGGGAAACGGCCGCAGAGCTCCGGAATCAACCCGAAGTCCTTGACATCCTGCGCGCTGACATACTTCAACGCCTCTTGCGGGTTGAAGTTGATGTTCTTGGTGTTGTAGCCGATGGCATGCGTGTTCATGCGGTCGCAGATGATATTCGACAGGTTGTTGAACGCACCGCTACCGATAAAGAGGATATGGCGTGTATTGACCTGGATGAACTCCTGCTCGGGATGTTTGCGGCCTCCTTGCGGCGGCACATTCACGACCGATCCTTCCAAGAGCTTCAACAACGACTGTTGCACGCCCTCGCCCGACACGTCGCGCGTAATGGACGGATTCTCAGAACCTTTGCGAGCTATCTTGTCGATTTCGTCAATAAAGACGATACCGCGTTCCGCACGGGCCACATCGTAGTCGGAAGCCTGCAACAGACGGGTGAGGATGCTTTCCACGTCCTCGCCCACATAGCCGGCCTGCGTGAAGACGGTGGCGTCGGCGATGCAGAACGGAACGTCCAACAAATTCGCTATCGTTTTGGCCAACAACGTCTTACCCGTTCCCGTCTCACCAATCAGCAGCACGTTGGACTTCTCGATGTCCACATCGGGGTCCTTCTCGTCTCTCTCCTGCATCAGACGTTTATAATGGTTATAGACTGCCACGGAAAGCACCTTCTTGGCCTCTTCCTGCCCGATGACATAATCGTCCAGCTTGGCCTTTATCTCCTTCGGTTTCAAGAGTTTGAGTTTGATATCCGAAATCGCTTTATGCTGGGTTTCGGTCTGGTGCTGATGAAAAATATCCATCGCTGCCTCGAGGCAATCGCTGCAGATCATCGCATCCAAGCCGCCGATAATAAATTTGTCGCGGGGAATTTCCCGACCGCAGAAACTGCACGTTCTGTATGTATTCTGTTTTTTTGCCATATTCGTTTTATACGAGAAAACCGGCACCTGGACATTTCCGGAAGCCGGTTTTCTCTATTTCAAGATATTGAAATCACTGATTATTTGCGCTGGTCACGTCCCAACACCTGGTCGATCATGCCGTACTCTTTGGCTTCGGCGGCCGTCATCCAGTAGTCGCGGTCGCTGTCTTTCCACACCTGGTCATAGTCTTTGCCGGTGTGGTAGGCGATGATCTCGTAGAGCTCCTTCTTGATTTTCTGGATCTCGCGGGCCTCGATTTCGATGTCGGAAGCCTGGCCTTGCGCACCGCCCATAGGCTGGTGAATCATCACGCGGGAGTGCGGAAGGGCGAAACGTTTGCCTTTCGCACCGGCGCACATCAGCACGGCGGCCATGGAAGCGGCCATACCAGTGCAAATCGTGGAGACATCGGGTTTCAGATACTGCATCGTGTCGTAGATGCCCAAGCCGGCATAGACCATGCCGCCAGGGCTGTTGACGTAAATCTGGATGTCGCGCTCGGAATCCTGGGATTCGAGGAACAGGAGCTGGGCTTGGATGATGTTGGCCACATCGTCGTCAATCGGCACGCCCATGAAGATGATACGGTCTTTCATCAGGCGGGAAAAGACGTCCAACTGGGTGATATTCATCGGGCGCTCTTCAATGATGTAGGGCGTGATGTAGTCGTTCGTCCTGGAGATGTAGCGATCCATCTTCAAGCTGCTGATACCATGCTGTTTGAGCGCATAGTTCTGGAATTCGCTTCTCATAGATTACTCTTTTTCAGTTTTGGCTTTAGTGGATTTGGCACGCGTCTTCTTGGGCTTTTCCTCGGCGGGAGCGGCCTCAGCGGCGGGTTCCTCAGTCTCGGCTTTCTTAGCCGTGGTTTTGCGCTTCGTCGTCTTTTTCGGTTTCTCCTCAGCGGAAGCCTCTTCAGCGGGTTTCTCGTCCTTGCGCTCCGACGAAATCTCATCCACGAAGGCCTTGAAGTCGCCTTCCTTGTGGTTGATGTTCATTTTCTTGCGCATCAGGGCCACCAGCTTCTGGTCGTAGAGCAGGTCGTAGGCGTTCTTCACATACTCCTGATTCTTCATCGAATCGGCCACGATCTTGTCGACCTGATCCTTCACACTTTCGGCGTTGAAATTTGCGAAGTAATTCTGGATGAAGTAGTTGCGGAAATATTCCTCAATGTCGGCACGGGTGACGTTCACATCCTCGCCTTCCACGAGCGTATTCTCGATAATCTGCCACTTGAAGGAGTTTTTGTAGCGTTCGAACTCCTTGTCCAGGGCTTCCTCGGTCATATCCTTCTGCACGGCCAGGATATAGCGGCGCATGAAATCGTCGGGCAGTTCCACGTTCACATTGTCAAGCAGGGTGGAGATGGCACGGTCCATGAACATACGGTCGGTATCGGGCTTGTACTGGGCAGCGATTTTCTGCTTCTCAGTCTCGCGCATGGTGGCCTCGTCCGTGACGCTGCCATCGGGATAAGCGGCCTTGAAGAAGTCTTCGTTGAGTTCGGCGGGATTGATGCGACCGATGCGTTTGATGGTGAGGTCGTAGGTGTAGGGATCGTCATCCTTGAGTTCGTCCACTTTGAGGTCGAAAGCGCGGGCGAAGAAGGGATCGGCGGTGAAGGCCTTGCGCATGGCCATCGTCAGCGTGTCCTCTTTCTTCTTGCCGATGAACTCTTTGCGGGCATCATCCTTGAGGTCGCGGATGAAGAAGAAAGCCTCCTTCTCGCCGCCGTAGCTCACTGAAACGCTGTCATTTGCCTCGATAGTGTCGGGCATCTCATACTTGCCGTGGCGTTCGCGAAGTTGGTCAATCTGGGTGGTGATTTCCTCTTCGCTGGGGATGACGGTGAAGTCGGTGACGGCCGGCATGGCGCTGAGGTCGATATTCACCTCCGGACGGACGACGTACTCGTAAACGAACGAGAAGTTGTC
>ONQE01000032.1:0-29878 GCA_900319925.1 uncultured Bacteroidales bacterium
GTGCCACTGTTGTCCTGATTGTCCAAGTTGTCGTTTTGAACACGCAACGCCAGTTTCATCGCGTGGAACTCAGCATAGTTCGCCATTTCCGCGTCGTCCACATCCGCCGCGAAGGTCTCCGCATAACCCTCGCAGAACCGCGTCTCCGTCAGGGAGTACGGGTCGGCGATGGGCTGCGCGGCAGTGTGCCACTGCTCCAGCGTGCCAAGGTCCAGCAGGCTGTCGGACATGAGGGCGCGCACGGCGGTGTAGTAGGATTCGGAGAGGGACTGCGCCGTTTCCGACAGGTTTCCCGTTCCTCCCTGTTGTAAAGACGCAAAATTTTGCGTCTCTACCCCCGTTCCGCCCGCGATGTCTCGTCCGTCCGCGTCGTTATTGCCTGCCATAGCCGTGGTATAGGCGTTCATGTCGGACTGGAAGCCTGCCAGCTGGAACGGAGTGGGGTCTAAAGGAGTGATTCCGCACAGCGTGGAGGCGCAATTGTTGGCGGTATTACTCGGGGTCACAGAAACGCCACTCGAATTCAGGACGGGTTCGGCGTAACTGTTTGTCGTCGAATTTTTGTAGTAGTAGGTGATAGTCTGTGCACCTCCATTGAAAATATTATAGCCGTAGGCCTGCATGAATTTGTTTCCGGCACTTGTCTGCAAACTCCCTTGCGACGAGGCTATGGAAGAACCGGACGGGACAAAGATGTCGGCACCGCTCCCGTCAAACTCGTTGCAGCGTATTTGGAGTCCGCTGTTGTTCCCGTAGGCGTGAATCCCGTAAGAGAGGTTGTCGAACTCGTTCTTATACAGGCTGTTGACCGAACTTCCGGATCCGTTGACATAGACTCCGGTGGTTATCCCGTCGACATATTGCACGGTGCCATCGAATTGGTTGGCCTCCACCTTGAATCCGGAGCATCCGCTCAGATACAGGCCATAGAGATAACGCCATTCTTGGGGGTTGGTGGTCAGGTCGAAGTCGCAACGGGTCACGGTGGCAAAATGGTTGCCGTTGATGCGGACTCCGGTGCCGTTTTCGCTGAAACGGGAATGGTCGATCTTCACGGGAAACTGGTTGCCAGAGGTGTTCGCCTCGATGGCGATGGCGAAGCCGGAAAAGGTACTGCGGACAAAGGCATTACAGGTACAGGTGCTGGGATTATAAACCGGGTCTGTACACCTCTTGTCCACCGTGAAACCGGCGTCTTCGGCATAAATGGCGTGCCTGCGGTCGCCTTGCGCGGTGGTGGCGTTCTCAAACGTGCACCCGTTGAAGGCAATCCCCCTCACCTCCCACAACGTCACGTGGTCGATAAACTGGCCGTTGCCTTGGGAGAAAAGGTTGTCATCGTTCACCGTGAACGAACAGCCGGTGAAATAGCTCTGGTTGTTCGTCACGTTCCCGTTTAGGGCATGGTTGGTGTAGGAGAGAAATTCCACGCTCCGGCGGTTGTTGATGAAGTATGCATCCTCAGCACGGATGATGCCGCCGGTGGTGGCGTATGACGCGTCGCCTTGCAACCCCGTGCGGATGCCGCAGTGCGCGTTCTCGATGGTGGCCCCGTTGCGAAGCTCCACGGTACCCTGGTACTGGGCGAGCTGCCGTTTGGTCCGGTCGCCCACCACCTCGATGCCCTGCCACATCTCGCCCGGGCAGGCGGAGGTCAGCGTGCCGCCATCGACGACGAGCTTGCCGCCGGGACGGACGATGATGCGGGCGTTGTCCGTGCAATGAATGGTGTTGATAATAGTAAGAACAACGGCCGAATCAACGATGACGGTATTAGCTAAAGTGCGTTCCATGTTCCAAACTGTGTTTTGAATTAAAACCGAATCATGTGGGATGACCAGTTGGTATCCTGACCCTACTGAAACGATGTTGTCTTTAAACACTTCTCTGATGGTTTCACCTCCGAAACAGATTTTTACCCTTAACCAATTGTACATAGCCGGATATATCGGCCGCACTACCAATGTGGATGTACCTTGTCCCGAAACAATGGCCATTTGAGGATTGACTTCCCATACAATTTCATAACCTTCCGGCACATTTCCTGAAAGGGTATACGTATATTCGTTGCATAGTTGCATATATGGCAGACCTGTTATGGTGTATTCTGTTCCATATATTTTTGATTCTGCAAGTGCTCGAATAGCGTCAACCATGCCATAGCCCACCTCCTCTTGCCACGTGCCATTGGGGTGTGCGCTATTGCTCTCATAATAATAAGAACCTACTTTTTGAGCCGTTTTTTCGATGATTTCTTTTACCTGTGCATGAGTCAGATCCGGATTGACTGAGAGCATAAGTGCCGCTACTCCTGATACATGTGCACATGCAACAGATGTTCCTTCGAAAAGAGCATAATTACCAGGAACTATACCATTTACTCCCATCCTGTCAGTCGAATAAACATTGCTTCCAGGTGCAACTACACTTAATTCTGAACCGTAAGAACTTGCATTTTTGAGCCAAGGGTCACACGAGGTGGTCCAATTACTACAACCCGCCCTATATCCACACCTATCAACAGCACCCACAGCAATGACATTGTTCACTCTTGCTGGAAATTCTACGTGCGGATGTCCATCGTTTCCCGAAGCAACTATTACGGCACATCCTTTTCCATCACGTCCTTGATCCATAGCTTCTTGAAGAGCAGTAAAAACAAAATCAACTGGGTTCCCGATCCACGTAACATTCAGCACCTGAGCATTATATTCCTCCCATGCCTTAGTAATTGCTTTCTGTATTCTTTTTCCACTGAAGAAATCATTTTCACCCCTTTGTATTCTAATCGGCACGATTAGAGCATTCGGTGCAATTCCAGCAACACCGATATTGTTATGACTGGCTGCAATTACTCCCGCACAGGCAGTACCATGAAATTGGCGAGGATATTTTGGGTAACCTTTCCCAAATGAACTTGGGAAACCATCCAACACTCTTCTATGACCTAAAGCATCTGTCAAATCTTCATGAATAGTGTCAACCCCATCATCAATTACAGCCACCCGTATACTGTCTCCCAAATTGTCATTATAATGCTGTAGAAACTCCCACGCTTTTTCCGCTTTTATATCTACACCCACTTCGCCTCCTTCTTGTCCGATATTGTTCAGCGCCCACTGATTTCCATAATAGGGGTCTAAAGCGTTGAGACTCATTTCAGAATAAAAATCAGGAGATGAATAATACACATATTGGGTGTCATATAGACCATTCGCAATTTGCAATAAGACTACCTCGTTGTTGCAAGTAATTTTATAATCGCTTTCCTCACTGTCATAATCCAAAGTGTAATTGCTGAAATGAGACAGAAATGGTAGTAAATAAGAGGAATCTGATACATTATTTTTGAGTTTTACGTATGCTTCGTTTCTGAGCCACAATCTCCTATTGTTTATCTTTTTCGCATAGGTGACAAAAGAAATGTCGGCAGAATCTGGTGATATGGAAGATACCATCTTTTGCAAATCCGTTATTTTTAATTTGTCGCTGATAATAATGATATTGTCATCATCATTACCATATCTTACCGTATCATTATTTGCTGAAAAAATCGTTTGTAAATTTCGAACAATCAAATTATAGTTTTGCATATTGGCAACGATGATATTAATAGAAGTAGAGTCTTCGCGCCAATACTGCCTTTGATAATTTGCAAAATAGTAATTACTTTGTGCTTCAATGTTGATGTTGATAAAAAACAGAAACAAGACGACTAAGAATGCACACTTTTTCATAACTATTGGATTTTATTTACTGATGTCAATTTGTAAAAATACCAACCCCCATAAGGGTCAGCCCCTGTGGGAGCAAATATGCTTGCTGAATGAAAGCACCCATGATCCGCTTTTAGCGAAACCGAAACTCTCTGGATACCAGGCTTTTGATATTCCTTAGGAAGAGATCCGCAAATTTTTAAATGGGGATAACGCGTGCTTGCTGTATCTGCGAGGGTCGCAAGGATTAAACTGTCAGAAAACTCTTCGTTCATCACAAAATGTGCCACTACTTTGTAATAATGCCTGTTACACCAATTCTGACATTTGTAAGGCTCTTCCAAGATGAAGAGTCTGCCCTCCATCGTTTCTTCTTGATTAGTATGTCCATTACACGAAAAGAGCCATGCTCCTGCCAAGCCAATCCATAAAATTGGCAAAAGCCTAAATAATTTCTTCATTGTTTTGATTTATATTAGTTAAGAGGACCTCTACTTTTTCCATTTCCGCGCCACATCTACAGACCCTGCGAGGTCCGTTGAACAGAATCTGAAAACATGACACGGCGAATTTACATTATTATCGTACACGTTGATTCGGGTCACCGTAGAGACGCACGGCCGTGCGTCTCTACAAACCGCGCAAACCAGCTCCTCCGAAAGGTCAATCGTTCGTGTATTCCGGCACCGTGGTGAAAAACAACCCCGTGAACGTGAACTGCTGCGTGACGCTGTCCCGATAGACCTGCTGCGCCGGAATGTTCAGGAAGATGCGGTTGTTGTTCTCGTCCGTGTAGTTCAACGAACGGTCCGGCATCACGAAGAAGTCCTCCGTGGTCAAACCGAACGTGTCCGTGGTGGTGGCCGTGATGTCCGTGCCGACCTGAACCAGCGTGACGGCAGCGGACTTTATGCAGACATGACCGTATCCCATACAATTAAAATGGTAGGGTTTCCCGCCTATTGAAACACATCTCCCGCCACAGTCCGTTATCGAGTGACCGACCCTGATAGTAAGGAGGTAACCCGATTCCTTCGATTCCGATGACAAAGGAATCACCCTGTTAGCTAAGTCATAGACGCCATTTTGAGAATTGGACGTTTTTTCGCAAGACACGCACAAAAGTATGGCCGTCGCAAAAATCAAATACAAATACACTCTTTTCATAAGATATCTGATTTGGTGAAACTTATTTTAATGTCGCAAATCTATCTGTTTCCCACATTCGAAAATCAGTTGTCCCGCAGATTTCGTCACTTTGTGACGAAAAAAAAAGAGTGTGACGAAATCTGTTCTAATGAGAATAATACAATCTGTTGACAATGAAAATCTTGGATAATAATCCTCAACCCTTATTCCCAAATAATAATCTCATAATATTTACATCAGAAAGTTATTTTAGTAGAGCTTTTAGGCTTCTGGAGAATCGTCATTGGAATAAAATGAGAATATAAAAACGTCTTTTTCGCAGGAAATGTTATCTTTGCCGAAAAAATGATTCAGTTGTTATGAACATCAACAAGCCGTTTTTTAGGACCCTCTTCGGTCATCTAATTCTTTCCTTATTGTTCATCTGGTATTTTGTTCCCAACAGTTTCCTAAGGCCCGCGATGGAACTTAGAACTGAATTTTTTCTGGCATCCCTGATAGTGGTTGCCGCCGAAGTAAACTTCTGGATACTCTATCCCTTATTTCAAAAAAACAATCATTTATTTCTCTATTTTGTGCTTTCCGCTGGAGAAATCATCGCCTTGTCTATCGTGGAATACCTTCTGTCTATTAACACGATATTGTCACTGATTCCGATGGAAATGTCCGATACCGAAAGTCTCAAAATAAAAATAACATTCATGCAGAATCTGCTGTTCAGGAATTGTGGACTCTTCAGCGTTGTGATGATTTTGGCTTACAATACGGATTTGAAAATCAGAATATTCGACAAAGACAGAAGGCTGTTTCGGCTAAAGAGACAGTTGCTCGTCCAATCTATCTCCGACAAATCTTCTTACCTGTTGGATGCCGACAGAATCTGCTACGTCCAACAATTGCAAAACTACAACCGTTTTTTTACGCATGATGGAAACAAGTATGAACGGCGAAGCACACTGGCGGAACTTCTACAATTGTTGGGAGAAGAAGACTTTATGCAAGTATCAAAGAGTGTCATTGTCAACAAATCCTGCCTGAAAAGTTGCACAGAGGACGAAATAACCCTCTCTACGGATGAGAATGTCGAAGACTACCCGTTAAAAATAGGGAAGCCCTACCGTTCAGAGGTGATACCCATTGCCAAAGCTGTTCTTAGCAAGCCGAAACAGGAAACCCCAGTATCAGAGGATCCTCAACCAGAACCTCTTACAGCGAAGCTGAACCCAAAAGCCCTTGCCATTTTCCAGTATATTTCAACAAACGCAGGATGTAAAATCACAGACATTCAGGGAAACACACATCTGCCCAAGAGTACAATAACCCGTTACCTGAAAAAACTACAGGAGGAGGGTCTCGTCAGGTATGAGGGCAACAAAAGAACCGGCGGGTACCGGACGGTGGAAAAGGAGAAATGAAAAAATATTTCGGCGACGATGGTGTCGTATCCATAAATTTCTTATTTTTGCGCGAAAATAAAATATAGTCATTATGTCCTTTAATACAGAAAGAATTGCATTGGAAGGGTTGACGTTTGACGACGTGCTGTTGATACCGGCGTATTCGGATGTGCTTCCCAGAGAGATTGATTTGCGGACGCGTTTCACACGCAATATCCGGCTGAACCTGCCTTTCGTTTCGGCGGCCATGGACACGGTCACCGAGTCGAAGATGGCGATTTCCATCGCTCGGGAGGGCGGCATCGGTGTGATACACAAGAATATGTCGATTGCCGAGCAGGCCAAACAGGTCGCTTCGGTCAAGCGTGCTGAGAACGGCATGATTAACGCGCCGGTGACCATCACGCCCGACAAGACGGTGGGCGACGCGCTCCGCATCATGGCCGACTACCACATCGGCGGCATTCCGGTGGTGGACGGGAAGAACATCCTCGTGGGCATCGTCACCAACCGCGACCTCCGTTTCGAGAAGGACTTCAACCGCAACATCTGTGACGTGATGACCAAGGAGGGGCTTATCACCACTTCGCGCGACACGGACCTCTACCGCGCCGCCGACATCCTGCAGGAACACAAAATCGAGAAACTGCCGGTGGTGGCCGAAGACGGGACGCTCCTCGGACTGATCACGTACAAGGACATCACGAAAGCCAAGGACAAGCCGTTCGCCTGCAAGGATGCACAGGGCCGTCTGCGGGTCGCCGCGGGCATCGGCATCACCGCCGACGCCGTGCAGCGCGCCGAGGCACTCGTGGAGGCCGGCGTCGATGCACTCGTGCTCGACAGTGCGCACGGCCACTCCAAAAACGTCATCAACACCTTGAAGGACATCAAGAAACAGTTCTCCAACGTGGACGTGGTGGTCGGCAATATCGCCACCGGCGAAGCCGCCAAGCTGCTCGCCGACGCGGGCGCCGACGCCGTGAAGGTTGGCATCGGACCCGGCTCCATCTGCACCACCCGCGTGGTGGCCGGCGTGGGCGTGCCCCAGCTGAGCGCCGTCTATGACGTGTACAAAGCCCTCCGCGACTACGACATCCCCCTCATCGCCGACGGCGGCATCCGCTACTCCGGCGACATCGTGAAGGCTCTTGCCGCCGGCGGTGACTCCGTCATGCTCGGCGGTCTGCTCGCCGGCGTGGAGGAATCCCCCGGCACCACCATCCTCTTCAATGGTCGTAAGTTCAAGACCTACAGAGGTATGGGCTCCCTCGAAGCCATGCAGCAGGGCTCCAAAGACCGCTACATGCAGGGCGATGTGGTCGATGCCAAGAAACTCGTCCCCGAAGGCATCGTGGGTCGTGTGCCCTACAAGGGCGACCTCTACGAGGTGATCTACCAGATGGCCGGCGGTCTGCGCTCCGGTATGGGCTACTGCGGCGCGGCCAACATCGAGAAGCTGCACGAGGCGCGCTTCTGCCGCATCACCAACGCCGGTGTCCTCGAAAGCCATCCGCACGACATCACCATCACCAGCGAGGCCCCCAACTATTCCAGCGAATCCAAATAAAGTCAGTTTAATCATCAAAAAATACAGTTGTTATGAATAAGAAGAGTATTATAGTAGGTGTTGACTTCTCTCAAAGCTCTCACAACGCCATGCGCCATGCCGTCTCCATCGCGCTGAAATCCAATGCCGAATTGCACCTCGTGTGGGTCAAAACCCCCGGTGTCGCCAACAATGTGACCGAGGACGGCGGCGACAACTATCTCCAGAAAGTGCAGGCCAACTTGGAGTCCTGGAAGGACGAGTGCCGCATGGAGGCCCCGGATGTGCAGGTGAATACCGTCATCCTGGAAGGCAAGGTGCACACGGAAATCCTCAAATACGCCGCCAACCAGCCTATCCCCATGATTGTGATGGGCACGCACGGCACCTCCGGTTTTGAGGAGGGCTACATCGGCAACAACGCCAACCGCCTGATCAAAGACTCCAAAGTGCCGATCCTGATCATGCGTGAGAACATCGAAATCAAGCGCGACCTCCACAACATTTACGCGCCTATCGACCTCAGCTTCGAGACGTTGCAGAAGATGCGCTACGCCACCTATCTCGCCAAATGTTTCGCCGCCAAGGTGACCATCGCCGGCATCTATTACCCCAACAACGCCGACACGCGCCACATCATCAACGTGCAGATGCGCCACGCCTCCGATATGTGCGAGGACAAGAACGTCCGCCACGAGATGGTGACGCTCACCGTGCAGAACGACTACGTGCAGACCCTGCTGAACCACGCCCATGACCTCGATGCCAACCTTATCGTGATTATGCGCGAGGAGAGCGAGACCGACTTTACCTCCAGCTCCAACATGACGGAGATTCTCAGCACCTCCAAGATGCCGCTGCTGATTATCCCGAACTACACCGCTGTGGGTCTCGGCAGATAATGGCGAAGATACGCAAACGGACGCTCCGCGGGGGCAATATGCTCAACCCCGCACCGGTGGTCATGGTCTCCTGCGGCAGCACCCTCGACGAATACAATATCATCACAGTCGCATGGGCGGGAACGGTCAACTCCGACCCGCCCGTATGCGCTGTTTCCATACGTCCCGAACGGCACTCATACGGGATCATCAAGCAGTCCGGCGCGTTTGTCATCAACCTGGTTGACAAGAGGTTGACGCCGTATGCCGACTGGTGCGGCGTGCGCTCGGGCCGGAAGTACAACAAATTTGTGGAGACCGGGCTGACCCCTGTTCGCGCCACGATGGTGAACGCCCCTATGATTGAGGAGTCGCCCGTGAACCTGGAATGCAAGGTCACCCAGGTCATCCCGCTCGGCAGCCACGACCTCTTCTTAGCCGAGGTGGTGGCCGTGCACGTCAACGAAAAGCTCTTCTCCCCCAAAACCGACGCCATCGACCTGAAACGCGCCAACTTGGTGGCCTATTCGCACGGCCACTACTACACGTTGGGAGAAATCATCGGCAAGTTCGGCTTCTCGGTGGAGAAGAAGAAATCCCAAAGTTGATACACTCCTCCTTCAAAGCTGATACGCTCCTCCTTCAGTGGTGGTTTGCTCACGGGCGAACCACGAGCGAGCCATGTATGCGCAATCACCGAGCCTTAGGCGGATCTGCTCCGACCATAGGGTCAGAGTCGGTTTATGAGGATCCGTTTGATCCCGTGTCTAAAAAGAGATGACCGTCGGAATCGCGAAAAAAAAGTGCGATTCCGACGGTCATCTCTTTCAGATGTGAAATTTTAGTACTTTTGCAGCGGCATAGGAGCTGCGGCATTCTTGCCGTAAAAGTCATAGGAGCTGCGGCATTCCTGCCGCAAAAAGACAGGAGTTGCGGCATTCCTGCCGCAAAAAGACAGGAGTTGCGGCATTCCTGCCGCAAAATTGTCGCCAGGGATGGCGACACTCCTACAAGTAAATAGAAGAATCAAAAACAATAACAGATAATGGCAACAATCATTGGCAGAAAACAAGAGCAGAAGGAGCTCCGTCGCCTATATGAGTCAGACGAGGCGGAGATGGTGGTGGTGTATGGCCGTCGTCGCGTGGGCAAGACATACTTGGTGAACCAAACGTTTGCCGAACATGGGTTCGATTTCAAAGTGACGGGTCTCTATAAGAAACGCATGGCTGTCCAACTGGAGAACTTTGCTTTGGCTCTCCGGGAATATGCTGGCAATGAGTCGCTTCCGATAGCCAAGAATTGGATGGAAGCCTTCGGGCAACTAAAAGAGTTCCTGAAGGTGACCCGTACGGGAGACAAGCGGGTGCTGTTCTTTGATGAATTACCGTGGATGGATACGCGCGGCAGCATGTTCTTGAGTGCTTTCGAATGGTTTTGGAATGGATGGGGCAGCGCACAGCAGGATCTGATGCTCATCGTGTGCGGCAGTGCCACCAATTGGATTATCAACAAGCTGTTCAAACAAAAAGGAGGTCTTTACAACAGAGCCGGCAGCAAGATGTTTCTCCGGCCTTTCACCCTTGCCGAGACAGAACAGTATCTTTGTAAACAGGGCATTGAGATGGAACGGTATGACATCGCCCAGGCCTACATGATTATGGGGGGAATACCTTACTACCTCAAACAGTTGGAGCCCGGACGTACGTTAGCTGACAACATAGACAACTGTTTTTTCAAGAAAAACGGGAAGCTTTGGGACGAATTTGATAATTTGTATGAGACACTCTTCGACCAGTCGGAATACTACCTGCGCATTGTGGAGGCTCTGGCCGGAAAGAGAATTGGTTTGACCCGCGACGAAATACTGACAATAGCGAAAATGCCGGATAACGGACTAACTTCTAATGCACTGAAAGATTTGGTGAAATGCGGGTTCCTTCGGGTTTATCAGTACTATGGGCGGAAAAACAAGACACAAACCTACCAGTTGGCTGACTTCTACACTCTGTTTTATCTGCAATTCATCCGGGAAAACTATGGACAAGATGAGCATTTTTGGACTCACATGCTGGACAATCCCAAAAAGAACAACTGGCTTGGTTACAGCTTTGAGCAGCTGATAAAAGACCATATTGAACAGGTGAAACATGCATTAGGTATAGGCTCCGTGCTGACCCGCCAGTCCACTTGGTTCGCGGAGAAGCGGGATTTGGACGATGATAATGCTACGGGCGCGCAGATAGACCTGCTCATCGACCGCAGGGATAAGGCCATCAATGTGTGCGAGGCGAAATTCTATGGCGGCGAATTTACTATCGACAAAGACTACTCACTCAATTTGCGTAACAAAATTGCCGCTTTCAAGTCAGTGACGAAGACGCGCAAGGCTATCGTGCCGACCATGATCACCACTTTTGGCGTGAAACATAATTCTTACAGCGGCAACATCCAGCAAGAAGTCACACTGGATGACCTGTTTGAACGTTAGAACCATTTCATTCCTTTTGCCCAAAGGAACTTGTGATTTGTGACTTGTGACTTGTGATTTGTGACTTGTGACTTGTGATTTGTGACTTGTGATTTGTGACTTGTGATTTGTGACTTGTGATTTGTGATTTGTGATTTGTGATTTGTGACTTGTGACTTGTGACTTGTGATTTGAGGTACAACCTCACGTCATACGTCATACGTCATACGTCATACGTCATAAATCATACGTCATACGTCATACCTCCCACGTCTCACTTCTTCATCCTCACCACGGTGATGCCGGCGCCGCCGAGCTCCAACATCTCGTCCTGGAACTCCGCCACATCCTTCCGTTTCGCGAGATACTGCCGCACCACGCTGCGCAGGATGCCGTTGCCCTTGCCGTGCAGGATCCGTAGGTTACCGACCCCCAGCATCTCGGCCTCGTCCAAGTACTCCTCGAGGTTGTGGACCATCTCCTCCGCCCGCTGCCCGCGCACATCCAAGGTGGTGCTGAACTGCGACAGCTTCTTGTTGAGGGCGTCGGCGATGGAACCGGTGTTGAACTGCGACACGTGGCCGCGTTCTACGCTCCGGGCTTCCTTCTTGCTGATCTTCAACAGCTTGTCCATCTTCGTGCGGAAGTTGACCGAATGGAACGAGATGGTCACGTCGTTGCCGTCGATTTGGGTCACCTCTCCGGCAATCTGCGAGTCCGGCATATAGACGGAGTCGCCGACGCGGATGGTCTTGTCCTGCACCTCCTCGGGGGTCGGGCGCTTCTCCACGGGCTTTTTCCGATGGATGGGCATGATGGACTTCACCGCTTCGGCCTCAGCCTTCTCGATGTGCTCGATCTCCTTCTGCATCTCTTTCTTGAAGGTCTGCACCTGCTGGCGGGCGACCTTGGTTTTCTCGGTGTCGGCCTTCGATTCCTTGATTTCGCGAATCGTGTTCTCGATGATCTTGTTGGCGCTATCGACGATGCTGTTGGCTTGGTTCTTGGCTTTGGTGAGAATCTCCTTGCGCTGTTTGTCGAGTTGCGCGAACTTCTCGGCATACTCGTCGATCATTACCGCCAACTGCTCGTCGGCGGCGCGCACCATCTTGAGCTGCTGCTCGGTCTCGATTTGCGTGATTTCAATCTCCTCCAACTTCCGCTCGTAGTCGATTTGCGCCGTGCCGGATTTCTGCGTGGCGTGGTCGATGATTTGCGGGTCGAGACCGATCTGGCGGGCGATTTCGTAGGTGAAGGAGCTGCCCGGCTTGCCGATCTTCAGCTTGTAGAGCGGTTGTAATGCGTTGGTGTCGAACAACATGGCTCCGTTTTCGGCCTCGGGGTGCGTGTCCGAGAACATCTTCAGGTTGCCGTAGTGCGTGGTGATGATGCCGAAAGCCTGCGTGTCGTAATAGCGTTCCAAGATGGCCTCCGCGAGGGCCCCGCCCAGGGTGGGTTCCGTGCCGCTGCCGAATTCGTCAATCAGGAAGAGCGACTTGGCGTTGAGGTTCTCATCCATCGCCTTAAGATTCTGCAAATGAGAACTGTATGTACTTAGGTCGTTGTCGATGGACTGCTCGTCGCCGATGTCGATGAAGAGGTTTTCGAAGATGCCCATATCGGAGGTGCTCATCATCGGGACGGGCAGACCGCACTGCATCATGTACTGCAGCAGTCCGACGCTTTTGAGGCACACGGACTTGCCGCCGGCGTTGGGGCCGGAGATGATGAGGATGCGTTTTTCGGGTATGAGCTTGATATCGAGCGGCACCACCTCTTTGTGGTTCTTCTTGAAGTTGAGGTAGAGCAGGGGGTGTTTTGCCTGGTACCACTGCGCCAGGGTTTTGTTGTGGATATGCGGTACGGAGGCGTCGATGTCGATGGCGAAGAGGGCTTTGGCGCGGAGGAAGTCGTAGCGGCCCATCAGCGACTGTGCGTCGAGGAGGTCGTCGATGAGCGGGCGGATGGTGTCGGAGATCTCGGTGAGGATGCGGATGATTTCGCGCTGTTCGGCGTTCTGCAGTTCCTTGAGTTCGTTGTTGGCGTCGAACACCTCGGTAGGTTCGATGAAGACGGTCTGGCCGGTGGCGGACTCGTCGTGCACGAAGCCCTTGAGGCGGCGTTTGAACTGTGCGGTGACGGGGATGCAGAGGCGGCCGTTGCGGACGGTCATCTCGGCGTCCTCCTTCACGATGCCGTCCTGTTTGGCGGCTGTGAGGATTTTGCGGATTTGGTGGTCGGCGTCGCGGGAGAGGCGGTTCATGGCGCTTTTGATGCGGGCCAGTTCCTCGGAGGCGTTGTCGCGAAGCTGCCCTTTGTCGTCCATGATGCGGTTGATGGCGCTGGTCAGGTCGCGTTGCAGGGGCATCTCCGCGCACATCGCCCACAGGCGCGGGTAGCGGTTCTCCTCGTGGCGCACTTTGAAATAGACGAATATCTGGGTCATCGACAGGATGAAGCCGCGCAGGCAGGCCAGTTCCTCCAGCTCGATGTGGGTGCCGTCGATGCGGAGGCGTTTCAGGGTCTCGCGCAGGTCGTAGAAGTCTTGTGCCGGGAACGGTTCGTCGAAGAGCAGCAGCTGCCGGAACTCCTCCACGGATTCCAGGGCGGGTATGATCTCCAGCATATCGGACATAAAGCGCATCCCGTCAACCCGCTCAACGCCCTGCGGACTCAGGCAGTGTTCCAGGATGAGCCGCCGAACCACATCAAAACCAATCTTCTCCTCAAAGTTATCTGGATAGAGCATTTTCTTGTTTCAGTCTTTCAAAAGGGCGGCAAAAGTACATAAATTTCGGACATGCCCGTATTCGTAGTGACGGGTTCAAGGAATTGTGCAGCAAGGTTCTATTTGGCGATGCATCGAACGGATGAAGCCTCGCCGTGTGCAGGTCAACGGTAGAGCGGTGCTTTCGGTATTTCGATCACTGGCGGGTGAGGGGTTCCGTTTGGGCCCGGACCAGCGTGGCTTTTCCGGTATGGCGGTGCGGTTCGGTGGGGCAGGGCGTTTTCGTGACAGCGTGAGCCCAAACGGAATGGAGCTGCCGCTTCCGTTGGCGCGCGGGCTGCCGATGATGCGGCACATCGTTAACGTGCGGGGTGTCGTTGATGGGTATATCGTTGGTGCGCGGGTTGATCGGGATGCAGTGATTAACGATAAACTATAATACCTTCCCCAAGCACCCCATTATCAGCCTCCTGCCCGTTGAAAAAGTACCGATAACCCCCGTTATAGTAACGTGGGGTCTGGGGCGGGTATGTGGTGGAGCGGATCATGGCGCGAAGATAGGAGGTTACCGTTCCATCGCCTTCCAGTTCTGGATCCTGCGGGTCTCGGAGGAGAAGTTCACCCCGATTTTGTAGAGCTTGCGCGGGTCGTGTGCGAAGGACAAGGCGTACTCCCTCTCCTCGATCTGCGCCAACGCCTCCTCGACGGATTTGTCCAACTTGAACTCGAAGAGGTAGATGTAGTCGGCGGTCTGCACCACCATGTCCATGCGGCCGTCGGAGGTGTGCCGCTCGGTCTCTGTGTAGAAACCCAACATTTGGAAAATGAGGCTCACGGCATTGTGGAAGTAGAGCTCCGCATCTCCGGCGATTTGGTAATCTTGGGTGGCGAACAGGGACTCTAGACGTGCCATGAACTTCAAAGGCTCCCCCGCCTCTATCTCTTGCACGAAGTTCATCACAAACAGACCGGTCTTCTCTTTTCTGAGCGGCACGTAGTATGGAAACAAGAACAGGTTGAACCCGCGTTCCACCTCTTCGTTCGGGAATCCGAGCTGATAGGTTCGGAAACGAGCGTTGTAACTCTTGATGGTGAGATAGCCGCTTTGGTAGAGCAGCGGAATCGGAGTGGTGTCGATAGCGTCCAAGCTACCGAGCAAATCCGCCGTTACGTTTTCGCGGGTGAGCTGCTCCAGGTCGTAATTATTGCGTTTCAGGACCTCCACCAGGAACGTGGGCGTGCCCGACTGGAACCACTGGTCGCCGAACTCCTTGCGTTTTAAGGCAGACAACAGACTGAAAGGATTATACATCCCCGCGCTGTTGGGGTGGAAGTGGTAGCCGTCGTATTGTTCTTTCAGTCTCCCGTAGCACTCCTCCTTGGTCAGGCCGTTGGCCGTCGCCAGTTCCCCGACTTGTGCATCGATGTTGTCGCGGATTTCCTGCTCGGTGATGCCGCAGATTTCGGCATACTGCTCTGACAACGAGATGTCTTCCAGGTTGTTGAGGTCGCTGAACACGCTCACTTTCGAGAACTTGGTCACCCCGGTGAAGAAGGCGAGACGGATGCACGCATCCATGGTCTTGGCCACCCCGTAGAAACCCTTCAGAATCTTGCGGTAGTTGTCCTGGAGTTCCGTGTTCCCGATAGTCTGCAGCAGCGGCTTGTCGTATTCATCCACCAGAATCACCACTTGGCGGCCGGTTTGCTCGCAAGCCCGTTGGATGACTCCCTTGAACCGTTCGGAAACCGTGTGCTCGTCGGGGTCTTTTCCAAATGACCTTTCGAATTGGCGCAGATGTCCGTCAATGATGGAGATGAGGGCTTCCTCGCTTCTGTAGTCGGCGGCGTTGAGGTCGATGTGCAGCACGGGATACTGCTTCCATTCGGTTTCCAGCTTGCTGATGGCCAACCCTTCGAAGAGCTCCTTCCGCCCTTGGAAGTAGGCTTCCAAGGTGGTGACCAGCAAACTTTTGCCAAACCTGCGGGGACGGCTGAGGAAGTAGTATTTGCTGTCGTTGGCCAGCTTGTGTACCAGAGCGGTCTTGTCAAAATAAAGGTATCCTTTATTGATAATTTCCGAGAATGTCTGTATGCCGATAGGGTATTTCATAACGGTGGATTTTCGCCGCAAAGATACAATTTATTTAGAAAGACAACTTGGACAACTTGGGACAACTCCCGAACACGTTTTGCGGAAAAAATCCCGATTTCCTGCGAAATTTTTCCCCTTTTTTGAGCGCGAAAAAAGTTATCAACATGTAACCGTTTGATAGATAGCGAGAAAAAAAGTTATCAACAAGTGAACAATTCGCGTCATAGTGTGTTATATTTGCAGTGTCTTAGTTCACTAATACACTAATTAAAAAATAACGATATGATACAATTAAAGAATGTAGAATTCGGGTACGACAAGAACCGCAAGCTCTTCAACGGGGTGAACTGGCAGCTGGAGCCCGGCCACCTGTACGGGTTGCTCGGCCGCAACGGCGCCGGCAAAACCACCCTGCTGAAAATCATGACCGGTCTGCTGTTCCCGCAGGCGGGCGAAGCCCTCATCGACGGCGAACCCGCACACAAACGCACCGCCAAACAGCTGAGCGACATCTATTTCCTCCAAGAGGAGATTTACGTCCCTCATCTGAAAATCAAACAGTTCGAGGAAGCCTTCGCACCCTTCTACCCCAACTTCAGCCACGAACAGTTCGTGGAATACCTGACGGAGATGGAGATGGACAACATGCTCGGCTTCATCGACAAGTTCTCGCACGGACAGAAGAAGAAGGTGATGATCGCGTTCGCGCTGGCCACCAACGTGCCGCTGCTCATCATGGACGAGCCCACCAACGGCCTCGATATCCCGACCAAGAGCATCTTCCGCAAGATCATGGCCGCTTACGCCGATGAGCAGAAGACCGTGCTGATCTCCACCCACCAGGTGCGCGATCTGCACAGCCTCATCGACGCGGTCTCCATCATCGACAACGGGCGCATGATCCTCAATGCCCCCGGCGATGTCATCACCGACAAGCTGCTCTTCGATGTGGATGACCAAAAGGCTCAGGCAGGCAAGCTGTACTACTCAGAAGAGACCCCGCGCGGTATCTATCAGGTGAAAGAGAATGTCAACCACGTGGATTCCGCCCTCGACCTCGAACTGCTCTTCAATGCCACGGTCCAAAACAAGAAAGAGTTCACAGAGTTATTCAAATAACCTTAAACCCAAACGATTATGAAAAAATACACGAATAAGATATTGATTATCACCGCCATTGTTCTGGTGTTGGGCCTGGTCATCGGCTACACCATCGACTTCCAGACCGGCTACCGCAGCGGCCGAATCACATACGAGAAAATCGAAAAGGATTCGACGCAGGTGCTGCATTTTGATGGTCTGGATGAACTGGAAACCTACGCCGATTCCCTATCCGAAAATCAACACGAAACGTCTCACCAATAAAACCGTAAAATTATGAACATCAATAATATAGTCAAATTAATCAAGGCCTATTTTTACGAAAACTGGCAAAATGACGTGATCTATAACTTTCTCGTCATGATGGCGGTGGCGTTGTTTTCCATGCTGATGTCCCCCTTCCAAGTCGGGGTGGTGTTCTTTGCCGCCTTTTTCCTGATCGTCTATTACCCCTGCCGCCTCTTCTCGAAGCTGCATAAACCGTCCAGCCGGATGCATTACCTGTTGCTGCCCGCCACCAACGGCGAGAAGGTGGTCGCCGGAATGTTTTTGGCCAATGTCTATTACATATTGGGAATCGCATTATCGGTTATAATTGGCATACTGTTGGGATATGGCATCCTGTGTGTGGCGAGACATGAAGTGGTGGATATGCTTGGCATGAATTTGGGCCTGTTTTTCAAGGAGTCCATTCTCCCGTATGGTGAAAACATTTTGTTGCTCTATGCCAGTATTTCAGCGATGTTCTTCGCGGCCATCTATTTCAAGAAGAGTCCGTTCTGGAAACTGATGCTGACGGGCTTTGTCGTTTCATTGGTTTTGGGTGCGATTATGTTCGGTGTGGATTGGCTGAACGAGGCGATGACGCTGCCCGCAGAGATCCGCAACGGCAATTACATCAAGACAGAACATCACATCGGCACATCTGACAACTGGTTACAGTATGTGGTTCCCAGTGTGTCGATTGTCTATTTTTACGCGATGAGTTTTCTGAGAATGAGAGAAACGGAGGCATAATATGGATTTCAAGAGCACACAAACTATATACCGGCAGATCGAGAACTGGGTATATGAGCAGATTTTGTCGGGCGCGTGGAAGCCGGGCGAGCGGGCCAAGTCGGTGCGCGAGCTGGCCATCGCCTTCGAGGTGAACCCCAACACCGTCATGCGCTCCTACGAACGTCTCCAGAACCAGGAGATCATCACCAACAAACGCGGCATCGGCTACTTCGTCAACGAAGACGCCCCCGAGAAAATCCACGCCATCCGGAAGAAGGCGTTCATGGAGGAGGAGGTGCCGGAATTTCTGAAGAATATGCGGTTGCTGGGAATCGATTTTAGTGAAATAGTGAATAGTGAATAGTGAATAGTGAGTTGTGAATAGTGAGTTGTGAATAGTGAGTTGTGAATAGTGAGTTGTGAATAGTGAGTTGTGAATAGTGAGTTGTGAATAGTGAGTTGGAATTGTGAGTTATGTTTTGTTAATAGTTAATTATAATTAGAAAGGAGAAGAAAAAATGAACCATAAAGACTTAAATGTTTGGAAAGAGAGTATGAAACTTGTAAAAGAGGTATACGTTGCACTTAAAAGATTTCCTTCTGATGAGTTATTTGGGTTATGTTCACAGATGAAAAGATCGTCTGTTTCCATTCCATCAAATATTGCAGAAGGAGCAGGTCGTAATAATGACAAAGAAAACTTACGGTTTTGTTTTATTGCACAAGGTTCTTTATCAGAGTTAGAAACACAGTTGCTTTTATCTGCAGATTTAAACTATCTCAAGCCAGATCATCCTCTCTTTAAACAAATCACCACAGTTCAAAAACTACTATCCGGATACATCCGTCATCTTCAATTAAAAATCAGATCCCCAAAATAAACCACCACTCACTAATCACAATTCACAATTCACAATTCACCAATCACCAATCACAATTCACCAATCACAATTCACTAATCACAATTCACTAATCACCAATCACAATTCACCAATCACAATTCACCAATCACAATTCACTAATCACTAATCACTAATCACCAAAACACCATAGTATGAAAAAAATCACAATCTTTACCATCCTCTTCTGTGCATTGGCAAGTCAGCTAATCGCGCAGAACAGCTACTGGGTGTTCTTCACGGACAAGCAGAACACGCAGTTCGATCCGTATCAGTACTTTGATGCGAAGGCCATTGAGCGTTACGCGCAGTGTGGTGCGGACCTCTATGACATCACCAACTATCCCGTGAACAGCCGCTATGCCGCGCAGGTGGAGACCGCCTGTGAGGAGCTGGTGGGCACGTCGCGGTGGCTCAACGCGGCCGGTGTGATGGCCACGGAAGAGCAAATCGCCATCATCCGGCAGTTCCCCTTTGTGGCGGGCATCCAGCTGATTGCCAGCGATATGGAAGTTGCCGAAGAGCAAATCACCGAAGACAGGATCCCCCTCTCCACGGAGCAGGTCAGCATCCACCACGGGGAGTTGTTCCAGCAGCACAACATCAGCGGCAAGGGCGTGCGTGTGGCGATATTCGACGCCGGTTTCCCGGACGTGGACACCCACCCCGCGTTCCAGCATCTACGTGACAACCAGCAGATTGTCAAGACCTGGAACTTCGTGAAGAAGTATGAAAACGTGTATGAAGCCAACTCGCACGGTCGCATGGTGCTGAGCTGCATTGCGGGTAAATACGGAAACCAGCTCCTCGGCATGGCTCCCGATGCGCAGTTCCTGTTGGCCCGCACCGAGGTGGCCTCCGAGCCGAAAAAGGAGGAGGTCTGGTGGGTGCAGGCGCTCGAATGGGCTGACCAGAACGGCGCCGACATCGTGAACAGCTCCCTCGGCTACGGCAAACAGCGCTATATGCTCAAGCACATGGACGGAAAGACCTCAATGGTGGCCCGCGCCGCCAACACCGCCGCCCGCAAGGGTATTTTGGTGTGCAACTCCATGGGTAACGAGGGTACCGACAACGAATGGAAGATGCTCATCACCCCCGCCGATGCCGACAGCATTTTGTCGGTGGGTGCCGTGAAAAGTTTAGATGTCATCGCCAGCTTCAGTTCCTTCGGTCCCACGGCAGACGGTCGCATGAAGCCCAACGTGGTGGCCTTGGGCGAAAACAACTTGGTGGCGGGCAGCAAAGGCAACTTCACGAGGGCATCCGGCACCTCCTTCTCCTCCCCGATGATGGCCGGTTTCGCCGCGTGCGTCAAGCAGCTGCACCCCGAATACACCGCCTGGCAGCTGAAAACCGAGATTGAGAAATCCGGCAACCACTATCCCTATTTCGACTATGCGTTCGGCTACGGTGTGCCGCAAGCCGGCTATTTCTTCGGTGAAAAGCCCGAAGTGAAGGACAATCTGACGCTCTACGAGGATGAAAAGTCGATTTATGTCACCTCCAAGAACCCCGAATCCAAGATTTTCTTCAAGATTGTGAATGGCGACGGCACAATAGAACGATACAGTGAATCCACGTTGTATGAGGGAAGGGATGTGGAAAACGCAGGACAAGCGTTGGAATTCCCCAAATATTGGCTGAAAGACGGGCAGACATTGGAAATCTGGAGCGATGGTCAGCATCTGAAACACCGTTACGGTCAGCAGACGCTGCCCAAGGTGGATAGTCTGGTGGCGGCGGAGTCCCGTTCAGCCAACTGCAACCGCCGTTTCGACACGCCCGATAACGATATCTACAAACGCGGGATTCTGGAAAAATACAAATTCAGCTTCGTGCTGAACGCCTCGTTCATGATTCCTACGCAATGGCAAGCTCCGGGAGCGGGCCCCATGCGCGACAAAAACGGCGCATCCCGTTCGCTGACCGTGGCTTTCGACAACAGCTGGAAGCTAGCACGGGTGTATGGACTGGGATTCCGTATCGGATTCGGCTCTTCTTGGTATGCTGTGGATCGGCTCCTGATTCCTGGCGAGATGCTGCCGGCAACGATGGAGGATATCCATACAACGAAAAACAACCTTAAAGTGACGAAGTTCGACCTCGAGTTGTTCCAGCGTTTCTTCTTGGGCAGCACGGTTTTGGAGAATTGGTACTTGGACACGGGCATTTTCGGTGAGTGGAACACCGGAGGCCGCTATAAGTACTCCGGAAACAGGGACAAGGAGTTTTTCACCTACGAGAAGTCCGAATATATGCTTGATAAGATGAACAGGTTTGATTACGGTGTGCGCTTGCGTATGGGTATTACGAGACGTTTCGCCATCTATGGGCAGTACCGTATCTCCAACCTGTTGAAAAAGGATCTCTATCCAAGTGATTTGCCGAAATGGGAAGTCGGCATTCAGCTGTTCTAGGAAGACTTATGATTTATGACTTATGACTTAAGACTTTTGATTTAGGACTTATGACTTTTGACTTAAGACTTTTGATTTAAGACTTAAAACTTATGACTATTAGTAAACATTTAATTGGTTACAAATCTCAAATCACAAATCCCATATCCCAAGTCACAAGTCACAAGTCACAAGTCACAAATCACAAAACAAAGAAGGCCTACGAGAGAATGTTCGCAGGCCTTCTTTATGGACTTTATAATTTCGTTATTTCTGCATCGTGGTCGGATGCATATCAACGCGGGTGTAGATTTCGGGTTTGAAGTACTTCTTCATGAACTCGATCATCTCCTTCTTGGTGACGGAGTTGACGATGTTGTCATACTCGGAGGGGGCGATAATCGGCTCATCTTGGTTGACCTTGCCGCTGATGTAGCTTAACCAGAAGTTGTTGGTCTGGATGTTCTTGGCGCGGGTGCTCAGCATCTGTTTCTTGACGAGCCCCATGGTCTTGCTGTCGGGTCCTTTCTTCTTGAAGTCGTTGAGGATCTTGAGGCTGGCGGCGGCCAGTTTGTCGGTCTTCACGGGGTCGCAGCCCAGGAGGATCATCAGGGTCATTTCCGGACGCGGGAGTTTGCTGGCGCCCATCTGTACCATCGGGGAATAGACATCGCCCATCTTCTCACGCACGATGCGCACGAACTGGATGTCGAGGGCTTCGCCGATCATGCTGGCGACGATGGAGTTACGGTAGCTCCAGTCGATGGGGTTGCTGATGATCATGCCCATCCAACCCTGCTCTTCGGTACCGGCATAGACCGTCTGGGAGGAGGCCTCCGTCGGACGCGGTTTCAGCACGCTGAGGTTGTAGTTCTCTTTCTTTTTGACGTCAGTCTTCATGGAGCCGAGATAGAGTTCCACGAATTCCTTCATCTGTTTCTCGTCGTAGTTGCCCACGAAGAAGAAGTTGAAGTCGGCGGGGTTGGCGAAACGTTCCTTGTAGATTTGCACGGCGCGATCGAAATTCACTTGGCTCAGGTACTCTTCGTCGAAGGTGAACATCTGCTTCCTGTAGGGATCGTGGTTATAGGCGGCGTCCAGCAACTTGCCCAGGAATTGGTACATCGGTTGGGCGGTGATCATCTTGATGCCCTCGCGGGTCTCGTCCATCACCAATTCGAAAGCGTTGGGGTCGATGCGCGGGTTGGTGAAGAAAGCGTTGAGGTACTGGAAGAAGAACTCCAGGTCTTTCGGGGAGGAGGAGCCGCTGAAGCCTTCCGTCAGGAGGTTGATTTCCGGGGAGACGCCGGCGTTTTTGCCTTTCATCTTCTTCATCAGGGAGTTGTAGTCCAATTCGGAGATACCGCCGCGGTCGATGATGTCGGCGGCGAAGTCGGCGGAAGCGAGGTCTTTGGCGCCGTAGAGCGTCTTGCCGCCCTTGCTGCTGGCGGAGAAGAGGATTTCGTCGTTCTTATAATCGGTTTTCTTCAGATAGACGGTGATGCCGTTGGAGAGGGTCCACTTCTCGGCGCCCACAGTCTCGATTTTCTCCACAGAGGTGATTTTGCCGGGTTTCAGGGTCTCCTTTTCGAGGATTTCCTGATCTTTGTAGGTGTCCACGTAGGGTTGAACATTGGCTAAGGACTTGTCTTTCAAGATGGAGAGGATTTCCTCCTTGGTGGGGACGCTGACGCCTTCCTTGTCGGGGGCGGTGACGATGGCCACCATATTGTCTTCCGTGACCCAGTTCTTGGCGAGGGCGTTGATTTCTTCGAGGGAGATGCCTTCGATGAGTTTCTTGGCGTAGGTGTTCTCACGTTTGGCGCCCGGGATGGGGTCTTGGCGGAGGAAGTTGTTGATGTATTGGGAGGCGAAGCGGGCGGATTCGGTCTTGTCAACCTCCTTGGCAGCTTTGTCGTAGTTTTCCAGGAGTTCCTCTTTGGCGCGGTCGAGTTCGGTTTGCAGGAAACCGTATTTCAGCACGCGGTAGTCCTCCTGCATCAGTACGCGGAGAGCTTCGGGGATGCGGTTTTCCTTGGCTGTGGCTTCCATGGCGTAGGCGTCGGTGTTGCCGATGAATTCGCCATAGCCGCCGCCGGCAGCCAAGAACGGGCATTTCGGATCCTGGGTCATTTCCATGAAGCGGGCATCCAGCATGGTGTTATAGAGGTCGATGCAGAGTTGGTCGCGGAAGTCGCCGATGGTCTTCATCGCGGTGTGTTTGTGCTTGCGGATGAGCCGAGTTGCCGGTGGCTTCCTTGTCGGTGCAGACGGCCACGAGCGGCTCCTTGTTGGCGCCGATGCCGTAGGTCTCTTTCTTGCGCGGGTTCTGCTTGGCGGGGATGTTGCCGAACATCGTCTTGATCTTGGCTTCCACCTCGGCCACGTTGATGTCGCCGACTACGATGACGGCCTGGAGATCCGGACGGTACCAATCGTGATAGAAGTCCTTGATGACCTGGTAGTCGAAGGTTTGCAGGATGTCGAGTTTACCGATGGGCATACGGTCGGCGTAGCGGGAGTCCTTCATGAGGACCGGCCAGTACTCCTTGCGCATACGGTCGTCGGCGCCGAGGCCGAGGCGGTATTCCTCGATGATGACACCGCGCTCCTCGTCAATCTCCTTGTTGTCGTAGAGCAGACCGGCGGCCCAGCCGCGGAGGATCTTGAGACCGAGGTCGATGTTACCGGGATCGTCGGTCGGCATCGGAATCATATAGACGGTCTCGTCGAAGCTGGTGTAGGCGTTGAGGTCAGCGCCGAACACCACGCCCTTGCTGCGCAGGTGGTCCACCACGCTGTTGCTCGGGAAGCCCTCGATGCCGTTGAAGGCCATGTGCTCGGTGAAGTGCGCCAGGCCCTGCTGGTTGTCGTTCTCCTGGTTGGAGCCGGCGTTCACCGCGAGACGGAACTCCACGCGGTCTTTCGGGTAAGTGTTCCGACGGATGTAATAGGTCAGACCGTTGTCCAATTTCCCGATGGTCACATTCGGGTCCGCCTTGATGGGGTCGCTCAGGTTGAGGTCGCCCTTCTGCGCGAACACGGCCAACGCGCAGAACAAGGCCATCATAAACAGAAATACTTTCTTCATAAACGTTTGTTTTATTGAATAACTTATCGAATTTACTTCTATGACGATTTACTTCTTTGACGCGACAAACGCGAAAAAACTACAAAAATTTTATTCGGCGGCAAAGGTACATTTTTTTTAGGATTGGGCAATAGTGTTCCAAACCTGTTTTTTTGCTGTCGATACGGTGCTCTTTATCCCGAATTGGAAACCCAAAATGAGGGTTGATATTGGAATTCTCTCCTGTTTATGGTGTATGTTAATTTTAACAGTTAATTGTTAAATAACGTTTGAGAAAAATATGTTAACTATTTTGAACGAATGGAGTGAAAAAAGTGTATTTTTGCCGCGTCTTAGGAGCTGCGGCATTCTTGCCGCACAAATAGGAGCTGCGGCATTCCTGCCGCACAAATAGGAGCAAGGGGCATTCCTGCCCCACCAATTTATTAACTAAAACCCCAAAATCATGGAACGGACAAATCCTATTGAAGAGGCCCAGAGATATGTGGCCAATGCAGAAGAGGTCATCAAGAAGGCCAACTACGATCCCGAGCTGAACATCTACACAGACGGGAAATATGTGAAAATGGCGGGAAACACACCCTGTGGAACGGCTGCTTGTTGGCCATGGATGCTGTGTTTGGCATCCGTAAGGGGAAGGGCCGCCCGGCAATCGAAAAATACAAGGAAGCCGCCGGAAAGCGCGACCGTAAACTTTTGGCGGCCATTGTGGCAGGTTACGACACCATGCATTTGGTCATGGGCTACGATGGCAACAAAAGCAAAAAAGTATGCGAAGCCGGCTTTGATTACGCCAAGACAATCATCGAGCGCTGCGCTTTGCTCTATCCAGGAACGGAGTGTGCGTGAATCAGGAGCTGCGACATTCCTGCCGCACAAATAGGAGCTGTGGCATTCTTGCCGCACAAATAGGAGCAAGGGGCATTCTTGCCCCGCCTATAGATGCGATTCTCGTCTGGATTTTTGTTATTTTTGCAGCGTATTAAAATCACGTATTATGTTGGAATATTTTCACAATGTACCCTTTTCAGTGACCGTTTGCGACAAAGACGGTAAGATATTGGAAATGAATGAGACCGCCGAGCGCGTGCTCAGTCACGGCAAGCACATCGTCGGGCAGAACCTGCTGGACTGCCATCCCGAGCCGGCCCGCACGAAGCTGGTCGAGATGCTCAAGAACCACAACCTCAACGCCTACACGATTGAGAAGAACGGCGTGAAGAAGTTGGTTTACCAGTCCCCGTGGTTCGAGAACGGCGAGTTTGCCGGCTACATCGAACTATCCATGGAGATTCCGATGGAGATGCCACATTATGTGCGGCAACCGCGACCGTAGAGACGTGGCGTACCGCGTCTCTACAACGCCTCAATTCACACTATTCACTAATCACCATTCACAAATGAAAAACGACACCGAAATCACCTACGGTATGCGTCCCGTGATGGAGGCCATCGAAAGCGGCAAGACCATCGACAAAGTCCTGTTCCAGAAAGGCTTGCAGGGCGAATTGTTCAAGCAGCTCTTCTATGAGGTGCGGCAGCGCAAGATCCCGTTCCAGTATGTGCCGCAGGAAAAGCTCAACCGGCTCACGCGGCAGAACCACCAAGGCGTGGTCGCGTTCCTCTCGGCCATCGAATACTGCGACATCTACAACATCGTGCCCACGATTTTCGAGGAGGGCAGGGTGCCGTTCCTCCTGCTGCTCGACAAAGTCACGGACGTGCGCAACGTGGGGGCCATCGCCCGCTCGGCCGAGTGTGCGGGGGTGGATGCCATCATCCTGCCGCTCAACGGCGGCGCGCAGCTCAACGAGGATGCCGTGAAAAGCTCTGCCGGCGCGTTGCACAAGGTGCCCGTCTGCCGGCACTCCAATCTTGTGGAGGTGATTCAGTACCTGAAAGACAGCGGCATCGAGGTCATCGGCGTGACCGAGAAGGCCAACCACGCGCACTACAACAAGGATTTCACCGGACCCGTCTGCCTCATTATGGGCAACGAGTACGAGGGCATCGCGTGGGACTATCTCAGGCACTGCAACGACACGGTCACTATCCCGATGGTCGGCACGATTCGTTCGCTGAATGTCTCTGTGGCCACCGGCATCGCTTTGTTTGAAGTGGTTAAACAACGTAATCCTGTGAAAGAATGAAGATTGGCGTACTTTCCGACACGCACGGATTCCTGCATCCCGACGCCTACTCCTTTTTCAAGGGGTGCGACGAGATCTGGCATGCCGGCGACATCATGAACGACAGCATTTTGGACGAGTTGCGGATCATCGCCCCGACGGTGCGGGCGGTCTATGGCAACTGCGACGACTGGGATATTCGCCGCGAAGTGGGCGAGTATGAGGTTTTCACCTGCGAGAAGCACAAGGTCGCGCTGATGCACATTGTGGGTTCCCCTGGGCGTTACCAGCCCAAGGCGTTGCAGATCATCCGCGAGGAGAAACCGACCATTTTTGTGGCCGGGCACTCCCACATTCTGAAGATTATGTACGATAAGTACCACAACTTGCTGTTCATCAATCCTGGTGCGGCAGGTCTGTACGGCATTCACACGCGCTTGACGATGCTGCGGTTCGAAATTGAGGGTGAGGAGGTCAAGAATATGGACATCTACGACATTCCCAAACAAACACCAGTAAGATGATGACCAACGAACCGATAATCACTGTGTTGGGTCCGACTGCCACGGGCAAGACCGGCGTGGCGGTGCGCATCGCGGCCGAGTTGGGAGGCGAGATTGTGAGTGCCGACTCCCGTCAGGTGTTCCGGCGTATGGACATCGGTTCGGGGAAGGATTTGTCGGAGTACCAGTACAATGGGAATCCCATCCCCTACCACCTCATCGACGTGGAGGAGCCGGGCAGGGAGTACAATGTCTATCGCTACCAGCAGGAGGCGTTCAAAGCCATCCGCGACATCCAGGAGCGTGGCAAGCGCGTGGTGTTTTGCGGTGGCAGCGGTCTCTACATCGACGCGGTGCTTCAGGGTTACCGATTTCAGTGGCAGGAGGAGAGTCAGATACTGTCGGATCCCGTGCCGTCGGCCATCATCGGCCTGCGCGGCGACCGCGACCGTATCCGTGAGCGCATCACACGACGGCTGCAGGCGCGGTTGAAGGAGGGTATGGTGGAGGAGGTGCAGGCGCTGTTAGACGAGGGCATTCCGGCCGAGCGGCTCATCCGCTTCGGGTTGGAGTACAAGTACGTGACCCTCTACCTCACGGGCGAGCTGCACTACGGCGACATGGTGTCGTTGCTCAACACGGCCATCCACCAGTTCTCGAAGCGGCAGATGACGTGGTTTCGCCGCATGGAGCGTTTGGGATTCCACATCCATTGGGTCGATGCGGACCTGCCGGAGGAAGAGAAGTTTTCGAAAATTTACCAGTATTTGCGGGAGGAGGGGGTTGATTTACCCCTTTAATCCGCCGACACCACGTTGAGTAGTTAGTAGTTAGTAATTAGTAGTTAGTAGTTAGTAGTTTGGGGAACGTCGGGGCGAAAGGTTCGAGTCCCGAATCCCATGCACAACGGCATAACATCCAGGAAGTTCGGATGATGACGGGTGCCGTCGCGGCATATCCCGAGCGTTTCCGAGGTCTGTAGAGACGTTGTGCGCAACGTCTCTACGGTATCCCGTAAAAAAAATGTAACCTTTTTGATTTTTTGCATCTTAAAATAGGTAAGATATATCTTTGCAGCGTCGTTCCCTACCCTGGTGTTTAACGGACTTCGCACCAAGGTCGGCGGCAACGTGAAGAAGTAAAATATAGAAGTCCCCTTGAAGTTATTGTTTCATTGATTAAAAGGAAAGGAGTAGGTTATGAAAAAGATATGTTTATTTTGCCTTCTGATTCTTTGGATGATATCCTCCTTGTCAGCCCAACAGCACCCGACTATGGTGCGCCATGCCGGTCATCTCCGATATGAGGGCTTTTCCAACGATATAGAAAATCAGGAACTTTCTTTGATTTTGGACGAAAATGCATTCTCACAATATAGGCTGGCAAGAAGGGAATACATAGCAGCAATTCCGCTGTGGGGACTTGCAGGAGCAGGGTTTCTGGTTTCTACTGTGTGGGCTTCTATCGCATTTTATGACTTGGCTAATCCTTCCGAAAATACACCAGGAATGGAAACCACTCCGGTGTTTCCGATTCTATTTGCTATTTCCGGGATAACCATGGGAGTCGCTTTGGTCCCGATGATTCCAGCATTGGTTCTCACTATAGACAGCCACGCAAGGTTAAACAGGATAGCCCGAAATTATAATCATACCGTATCGCTGTCTCCCCACCTTTCTCCCAATGGAATTGGTTTAACCCTTAAATTTTAACACTAAGAGAAATTTTAGTTCAACGCCTTCTCTCTTAATGAGTTGAAACCGTATCCTAACGTCTCGGAGGCATCCAGGATCGTCACGAAGGCTTTGTCGTCGATTTCGTGGACGAAGTGGATGAGCACGGGCAGCTGTTTGCGGGAGATGGAGGTGAAGATGATCTTCTTCTCGTCGTGGTTGTACATGCCCTCGCCGTTGAGGTAGGTGCCGCCGCGGTCCAGCTCGTCGAAGATGCGCTGCCGGATTTCCTCATATTTTTCGGAGATGATCAGCACCGCCTTGTTGCCGTGGAAGCCGGCGATGACCTTGTCCATCACGATGCCCGTGACGTAGATCACTAACCAGGAGTACAACGGCACGGTCCAGTCTTTGAAAGCGACCAAGGCGATGAGCACGATGGTGGAGTCCACGCAGATGAGGATGGTGCCCAACGGTATGTGTTTCACGTACTTGCCGATAATCATCGCGATGATGTCGGTGCCGCCGGAGGTGGCGCGGGTTCTGAAGATCAATCCTAACCCGATGCCGATGATGACGCCGCCGCAGAGGGCGACGATGAAGGCGGCCGCCGGATCCGGGGTCATCGGGTCGCCCGGAAGCCCGATCAGCGGTGCGTAGCCGTAAACCTTCTCCCATAGGGAGATGAACGCCGGCAACGTGATGACCCCCACCAGCGTTTTCGCCCCGAACTTGGGCCCGAGCCACAACGTGCCGATGAGCAGCAACGGCAGGTCGAGGCAGATGCCCGACAGACCGATGGGGAAGTTGAAGACGTGGTGCAGGATGATGGCGATACCATAGACGCCGCCGGGCGCGAGCTTCAGCGGCGAGATGAACACCACAAACCCGATGGACATGATGAACGTGCCCAGGATGATGAGGGCGTAGGTTTGGATGAGTTCTTTGGTTTTTTCTTTCATTTGGTTTATGGTTTAGGGTTTAAGGGTTAGGGTTTAAGGTTTAAGGGTTAAGGGTTAAGGGTTATGGTTTAAGGGTTATGGGTTATGGGTTAAGGGTTATGGGTTAGTGGCTGAGGACGCGGTTGAGGCGTTGGGAG
>ONQE01000032.1:29950-32549 GCA_900319925.1 uncultured Bacteroidales bacterium
GTTGATTTTGTTGAGCTGTTGGAGGGCGAGGCCTACGTCTTCTTCTGCTAACGTATTGTTGGATAGAACTTTCTGGATAACGGCAACGTCGTTCTCCAAAATGCGGAGTTTCAGCATGAGCAAGATGTTCTGCACCTGGTTCTGCAGGATGCGGAGGTTGTTGCGTGTGGTGTGCGTGTGGATGTCGTACTTCTTCTGCCAGTGCTCGCTGAAACGGGGTTCGACGGGGATGTGGCGGATGACGAACTCGCTGACCTGCGGGTCGTCCGAGAGCGTGAAATTGCGGATGATCTGGTCCTGGTTGCCGATGTAGGAGGCCCATTGCGCGTACATGTTGAAGATTTTCTCCAACAGCGGGTAGTGGAAGCGGATGTCCTCCTTCATCATCTCGTTGCAGACGTACTGATCGACGCGCAGCCCGTCGGTCTGGTTTTCGTCGCCTTCTTCGTAGATGAGGTAGTTGCCGTAGTTCAGCACCAACAGCACCAGCTCTTTCTCCGCTTCGTACAGCAAGTCCGTCTGCGGGGTGAGGTCGGCGTGCTTTTTGGTCTCGATGAGGTCGGGCACATCCTGTT
This sequence comes from uncultured Bacteroidales bacterium, assembly GCA_900319925.1. GTDB lineage: Bacteria > Bacteroidota > Bacteroidia > Bacteroidales > WCHB1-69 > F23-D06. The sequence goes on from ONQE01000032.1 coordinate 30,526, forward strand.
GTTGCGGACCGTCCGGCGTAGGAACACCGGTTTGTGCCTGTGCCTGTTGTTGTGCTTGCTGCTGGGCGGTGCGGCTCTGCTCCTTGGTCTTCTCCCACACGAAGCGGCGCAGGTTGAGGTTGAGGTCGTTTTCCGAGAGGTCGAACAGCTTGGCGCACTCCTTGATGTAGAACGCCCGCTCGATGTTGTCCTTCACGCAGCTGATGGATTTCAGGATCTCGTTCACCATCGAGGCCCGCTTGATGGGGTCGTTGCCGGCGTCTTTCGACAGGATGTCGGCCTTGAAGAGCAGGAAGTCTTTGGACTCCTTCGACAGGTACTCTTGTAACTCACTGTCTCTGTGTTTCTTGGCGAAAGAGTCGGGGTCTTCGCCGTCGGGGAGGAGGCAGACGCGGATCTTGAGTCCCTGTTCGAGGAGCATGTCGATGCCGCGCATGGAGGCTTTGATGCCGGCCATGTCGCCGTCATAGAGCACCGTGATGTTCTGGGTGCGCTTGGTGATCATGCGGATCTGGCCTTGCGTGAGCGAGGTGCCGGAGGAGGCCACCACGTTCTCCACGCCCGACTCGTGCATGGAGATCACGTCGGTGTAGCCCTCCACGAGATAGACGTTCTGCTGCTTGTGGATGGCGTTCTTGGCAAAATAGATGCCATAGAGCGTGTCGCTCTTATGGTAGATGGTGTTTTCGCGGGAGTTGACATACTTTCGCGGGTCTTTGCCGTCTTTCTTGAGCACGCGGCCGCCGAAGCCGATGACTTTGCCGGCGTCGTTGTGGATGGGGAAGATGACACGGCCGCGGTAGATGTCGTACAGCTTGCCGCTCTGGGCCTTGCCGGTGAGGCCCAATTCGATGAGGTATTCTTCTTTGTAGCCTTTCTCTAATGCCGCTTTGGTGAAGCTGTCCCACGCGTCGGGACTGTAGCCGAGCTGGAATTTGTCGATGGTGGCGTCTTGGAAGCCGCGCTCCTTGAGGTAGGACATGCCCATCAGCTTGCCCTCCTCGGTGTTGCGGAGTTGGTCCATGAAGAATTTCAGGGCGAACTCGTTGACAATCAGCAGGCTTTCACGCAGGCTGCGTTGTTGTCGTTCTTCTTCGCTCTCGTTGCGTTCGTATTCCAAGGGGATGCCGTATTTCTTGGCGAGGTATTCGATGGCCTCGGGGTACGACATCTTCTCGTGTTCCATCAAGAACTTGACGGGGTTGCCGGCAGCGTCGCACACGAAGCATTTGTAGATGCCGAGGCGCGGGCTGACGTGCAGCGACGGGTTCTTGTCGTCGTGGAAGGGGCAGATGCCCACGAAGTCCTGGCCCTGTTTGCGCAGGGAGACGAAGTCGCCGACCACATCTTCAATGCGGACGGCGGCCATCACGCTGTCTATGGACTTCTGCTTGATCACGGTTTACTTTCCTGAATCCACTTTGTATTTTTTGAAGATCTTCTTGTTGTGCATAATCTCGACGGCCTGTTGGAAGGTGTCGTCGCTTTCGAGGAAGACGCGGTAGGCGTCGCCGTAGCCGTAGAGACCGCGGGCGATTTCAAAGCGCAGGTATTCCTTGATGAAATCGGCGGCGTGTTCCTCGTTGCGCAGGTGCTGCATCTCGCCATAGACGCGGTTCAGGTAGTTCGTGAACATCGTGTCAAAGCTCTGTTGGTCAAACTCTTCTGTGCTCTTGTACAGCGAATCCAGCTTCTCCTTGTTCTCCTTGATGAAGGCGTTGGCGTAGTCGCTGAAGACGAAGGAGGCCTTCTCGCTCACGCCCTCTTCTTTGGCGAAATCCATGAATTCCTTATAGAAGGCATCGGAGATCTGGTACTTCTTTTGGAAATCTTCGAATTTCGGGTACTGTTTGAGCAATGTTTCGCGGTTGTTCTCCAAGTAATCGACGGAGAAGCTGCCGAAGACGCCCTTGCGCACGATTTCGTTGAAGAGGCTGGAGTATTTGGTGGTGTCGAGCGGGATGAAGATGTCGGGCATGATGCCGCCGCCGCCATAGACCACGCGTCCGTGCGGCGTCTTATAC
>ONQE01000025.1 GCA_900319925.1 uncultured Bacteroidales bacterium
AGTGGAGAAGAAGGAAAAAACGGATTGAATTTTATAACATGTTCTCATGAAAAACCACATGATGAAGTTAGAAATGGAAACACTTACACTGTATCAAGCGAAAAAAGTGGTTGGCTTGTTTTTTCTGGGCGATTGCAATATGGATACACCATAAGAGCATGGAATCATAGCCATCCTAGTTCAACTAATGCTAGTGAAGCAGATATGTCATTAAAAGCATCTGCCAACAAGATTCTTCAAGATTCGGGTAGAGCTTGCCCTCAATATAATATATATCACGTTCCCTCAAAAAAACCCATTCCTTATTAATCCTTATGAAAAAAATAATTTTACTAATATTGTTTTTTATTCCTGTTGCAATTGTAGGACAAGTCTTACGAGAGAAAGCTTCTGTTGTTAAGGATTTTGGTACAGAACGATGGGAATTGATGGAATATGATTTACGACAATATACAATTGTGGACTCTTCGGTTGAATCGCAATTAAGAGAAATATTGGGCATCGAACAAACGTCTAAAATCCCAAGCATGTGGAAACATTTGATGTTCGTGGAGTACATAGGTGACACAATAAAATTAAGAATAGAATATCAAGATGCGCCTTACATGCTGCCAGGATTAGCGGGCTTTTTTCATATTGATGATATGGACATATTGTTTTACAACAAACCACCAACTTTTCTGAAAGCCACGAGAATGTTCAAGACTTTTGCTTATAGAAGGCATCTTTACAAGATAGGGAAAGATGATTGGGTGGAGTTTTCCGGCGACAATTGCAGTCATATTTGGTATTTAATTTATTTCAACAACACGTTTTTTGTTGATAGGGACTTCTAATTATAGACATCAACTATAATGGAAAAGAACATGAGCAAATTAGGCAATGTTCCGCACAGATACGCGCGATACGCGGAGATAATGTTCTATGAGGACGCCTCCGGCTGGCAAACTTTTAAATATGGCAAGCTCGGCGAACTTACCGAAAATATTCGTACTTTTGCGCTTCCTTTTGAGAACCAAACCTACACCTTCAAGATGCAGTACGAGTACGACAGTTGGAACCGCATACAGACCATGACCTACCACGACGGGGAGGTGGTGAGCTACGGCTACAACTGCGGAGGTATGCTGAAGAGCGTGTCCGGCAACAAAAACGGGGTGCCGTTCAGATATATCGACAGCATCGCCTACAACAAGTTTGAACTGAAGGACACGGTGTGGTACGGCAACGGCACGCGGGTCGCCTACACGTATGACAGTCTCCAGCGGCTGTTGCATTTGCGCAGCTACGAGGGGCACGACTCGCTGATGCAGGACATCGCCTACACCTACGATGCCGCAGGCAACATCACCGACATCGACAACGCCGCTGGTATGCTTCCCAACGGCTTGGGCGGCGCCTACCGCAATACATACAAGTACGATGACCTGTACCGGCTGTCGGAGGCGAATTGCAGCGGAACCATCGTGGAGATGTCCTACCACGCCAACGGGCGCATCCAGCGCAAGACGGTGAAACGGAAAGTTTGGAGTCGCTTTTGAATAAGTGGAATCTGATGCGTGACGGGAAGGTGTTGAATGGTGCTGTAGCTTTGTTTGGTAAGAACCTGAGTGGATATACGCAGATGTCGCTGAGACTGGCTCGTTTTCGCGGCACGGATAAGAATGAGTTTGTAGATAGCGGACGGGCAGATGGCAATTTCTTCGACTTGCTGGATGCAGGTATGTCGTTCCTTTTTAAACATCTTTCGCAGAGTGGCAAGATAGTGGGATTCCAAAAGGAGGAACAATTGGAGATTCCGGCTGAGGCACTGCGTGAAGCTCTAACGAATGCTCTTTGTCATAGACAATTGGAAAAGTATAATCTGACACCGAGTATTGCCGTGTATGACGACCGTCTGGAGATAGAGAATCCGGGGCGTTTGCCGTTTGACCTAACGCCCGAGACTATCAAACAGGCTCATGCATCGTATCCGTATAATCCACTGATTGCTGAGGTGCTGTTTAAATCTTCTTTCTTGGAAAACTGGGGCTCAGGTGTAGGGAGAATGGTGGATGCTTGCCATGAGCAGGGAGTGCCTGAGCCGGAATATGAGGTGTCGGGGGGATTTGTGAGGATTGTTTTCAAGAGAAATAATCCAGGTATGGCCCAGACTGATCCAAATCTGATCCAGAGTGATCCAGAGGTGGTCCAGAGTGATCCAGAGTTGGTGCAGGCTGTCTATGATTTGATAAATGAAAACCATTCTGTATCTCGGGCAGCACTGGCTAAAGCGCTTGGAACTAGTGAACGTCAGGTGAGAAAGGCCATAGATGTTTTACGAGACAAGAAAATCAGACGCAAAGGCGGTGCTTCAGGCGAATGGGAAATTATTGGATAGGGAATGGAAGGCTCTTTGTGGGCTTGACTGCAAATGTGCCTGAAACGGAAAGAAAAGAGGAGCAACCTTTACAATAAAACATAGAGAAGACTTTTATCACACAAGCCTGTTAGCGTATGCTGGCGGGCTTTTTTTTTACTTTGCCGTGGGTTAGCACATAGCCCTCCTCTTCTCCCAAACTGACCAGATAGTTGTTGACGACTCTGTTCCCGAGATTGTATATCATTGTTATTTGGAATTGAACGTTCCTTTCGGATGCTCCGCCTGCCACTGTTTTTCAATCGCAGACCCTGGTCGGGTATAGAGATAATCGCAGACGGGGTCGCCGGTGGCCAAGGTCTTGTTTCGGTGCAGGTTGGCGCCAATCATGCTCGCAACGGTGTAATCCGTGCGGCACATGATGGGGAGGATGTCCATGTGCCCGGTTCTTTTGGCGAGGGCGCACAGTCCGCAGGTGGTGAAACGCATCGTGCTGAAATCGGGCGCGCCTTTCCCATAGTCGGAAGTCCAGTTGTATTCCGATTTGAACCTGTTTGCCTTGTCAATCCTTCTTGCGTATTTCTCTTGGAACTCCAGGCTGAAGAATTGCATGTTCTGAAACTTTCTGACCATCAATGGGATGGCGTATGTGGCGTTACACATCTGGCTGTAGAGTTCATCCGTCATACGGCCATACAATTCCTCCACGGCTTCATAAATGGCAAACCATACGGCACCGCCAGTCAGGTTCATCTTCATACAATTCTGGCTATGTGAGCCAATCGAGGGTGTCTCTTGCAGCATCCTCTTGAATCTCGGTTTTGCATTGCGCTTGATGGTGCGTCCATCCCATTCAGAATGTACTTTCAACAGCTCCTTCACGCAGGTTCTGCTCACCACACTAAACGCAATCCGATCCATTATCTCTATTTGCATACTTCTCTTTTTTGATGCCGCAAAAATACGACTTATATTTTGCAAGCGGGTTGCGAAAACACCAAATCATCTTCATGTCCCTCAACTAACGGCTTCCCATATACGATTTATAAACAAAACCGATTATGACGAAACAAAAGGTGATGCCTCCTGGGTGTTTCCGCCCTTATTGGGGCGGCTGTATTACAATTCTTTTCGGGGCGTTCAAAGTGGCATAAACTACGTATTTTCTGAACGCCTCCACTTTAGATAATTCACGACAGTCCCTAAATACAACATCGTCCGAAACATACAAGTCGTTTTCATTCCCGCTTGGGCCAGGCACACCTAAGCTGGGAATGTTAGCAAGTGGCAACCAAAGACCGTTATCTTTGGCATACTGCTCAGTAACTCGTTGTTCTGTTTCAAACGCAATTACATTTTCTTTGCCGCCTCGAGATTGCGCCTCATATAATTGGTAGCGTCGGCGGAGTTCATCGGCGACTTCATGGATTCTGCGATTTTCCGCAGTTTCCTCAACACCGCCTCCTTTTTTCTTCCGACCAACATAACGTATAGCTTCTTGTTTGCGGCGCAAAAACACCACTTTTTTCCTTTATACATCCCCATAACGCATTATTTTTTTTAGTTACGGGGAGATATAGGACGTTTATTGTATTTTGCGTTCAAACGCATACGTTTCACCGACGAGATTGAAAGCCAGACCCCCAAGGCTGCCCGCTTCGTTGTGGAAACGTGGCACATTGTTGTAGAGACGTGGCGCGCAACGTCTCTACGGAAGGCGATTTCATTTGTTTGTTTCAACATAATCAGAAAGATTGCCCTCAATGTGCTGAAAAACGACGGGGTGGACTACGGTAAGAAGCGGGCTTCCCTTAGAACGCGTACTTCACGTGCAGCAGAATCTGCCACGTGGAGACAAGGTTGTTGTAGTACGACCAGGATGAGGGCGTGAAGACGTAGCCCTCAGGACGGTATTGCAGCACCACGTCGGTGTTGAGCACCCGGTAAGCACCCCACTTGCTGCTGAACAGGTTGGTGAGGTTGTTGAAATCGACACCGACATCGAGGGTCTGCTTGTGACCCTTGACGTTGAAGTAGATCTCCTGCGCGACCTTGAAATTGATCCGGTTCACCCACGGGGCTTTGCCGCCGTTGCGCTTCGAATACTCGCCTCTGTGCTTGCTGAGGTAACGGTCGCCGCTGATGAACTCCTCGAAAGCGGCACGGTTATCCTCCGATACGAAAGGCATCGCCGCCAACTCTTCGGACGTGGGGATGTACATCAGCTGCGGACTGGTGAGACCGCTGACATTCTCAATGAGGTAGGATCGGCGCGACATGTAGTAGCCGTTGTAATAGCCCGCATTCAACCCCTCATAGAAAAGCCCGAGCTTGGTGGCCGTGCGGCTGCCCTCCCGAATGGTGTACCCGATGGCGGCAATCACACGGTGCGGGGCCACGTATCCCGCATAACCGAGCTCCGGACTGTTGCAGTCGTTTACGTTGGGGATGTTGGCGAAACTTGACACCTGGTCGCCGTTGCCGTCCGAAAGGACCGTGCCGTGACTGAAGGTGTAGGCCGCCAACAGATTCAAACCGAAACGGAAGTCCTTGGACAACTTGGCGGTGAGGGAAAAGTACTGTCCGTGAAGATGCTTCTCGTTGTATAGGTAGTAGCCGCTCATATAGGAACCCTCGGCGTTCTGGATGAACTCGTTGGTATATAGTGGACGGGTCTCGGGCTCGCCGGGCAGGTGGAACTCACCCGTCTCTTGGTAACCCAACACTTTGGCATACACTTCGTTGAGGTTATACGAATAGATGGCCTCGACGGTGGCCTTGATGTCGCCCGGAAGCACGGCGTCCAAAGAGAGGGAGGTCTTCCAGCTGATGGGCATCCGCAGGTCTCTGGCCAAAACGGTGGCGTTGGTGGGTGCCGGCAGACCTGCACGGGCGTACGTGTGCCCGTTGTGAACATTGTTGATGAGGTTCTCGAGGTCGGGCTCGAACCCCACCACGTCTTGGCCGGTCTCCAAGTTCGCGATATATTGGTATTGCAGACAGTTGGAGTTGACCGCCGCGCTCACCAACCAGACATTCGGGATGCGGCCGGAGAACAAGCCGGTACCGCCCCGGAGGATGAGCTTACGCTTGTGCGTGATGTCCCAGTTGAAGCCGATGCGCGGGGAGATGTGGAAGTCGGCGCTCGGGATGTCCGCAGTGCTGAGCCCTGTGAATGAGCTGTTCGGATGTGCGCCGGCAACGGCATCGAAGTCGGAATTGCGGTTGTCGTGGAGGAAACGGATGAAGGGCATCTCCAAACGAAGACCCGCGGTGAGCTTGAAGTACTTGCTGAACTCAATGTCATCCTGTGCATAAACTGACGCTTGCGACTGGATGATGGTGGGATACACCTGCTTGGTCGGGGTCTCCGAGTTGGCGTGGGTGATCATGAAGAGCGCGGGACCGGCCCCTTCCACGTCGTTGACATCGTCCACGAACGACTGCCACGAATCATAGACGTACCAGCCGGTACCGCCCTGCAAGTACCCGTTCCGGATGATGTTCAACTCTAACTGGGCACCGACCAGGAAATTGTTGATGCCTTTCTTGTAGTTGAACTCGTCGGTGAGGGTGAAACTGTTCACGCGGCGCAGGTTGCCGTAGGTAAACGGGTCGGGACCGAAAGTGGTGAACATGGCCATCTGCGTGGTTCCGTCAGGGGTGGTGTAGGGCTCCAGGATATCGACGGTCGGGAACAACCCGCCCTCGAATTTGCGGGGCTCGTCCTGCAGCGACCAGGTGAAGCGGGCCATATTGTTGGCTTGCCCGTTCAACAGTTGGCTGTTGAGCTCCGCCGCAAGGGAGGTGAAACTCAGGATTTGGTAGTAGTGTGCCGACTCAAACGGCAACGCGTATTGGGAGTTGCGGCCGTCGGCGCGATTCACCGTATAGTAGTTCCCGTCAGAGAGGAGGTTGAGACTGGAACCGCCCAGCGGGTTGAAGCTGTTGGACGGGGTCTTGGTCGTGGAGTAGTGGGTGTGCGAGAAACGGATGTAGAACAGGTTGTAGTCGTTGATGCGCCAGTCCAAACGGGCGAACGCCTTGAAGTCGGGGGTGTGCAAGGTGTAGTTCTGGAAGCGGCCCGGGTTGTAGTTGAACCGCTCTTCCAGGAAGTCCCGGATCGACTCCATCTGGTCCAGGGTGGGGCGGTTGAAACCGGTGCTGCCGCCAAACTCCTGGCTCTCGTCGTAGCGAGCCATGACGGAGGAGCCGGCTTCATTGTCATGGTCGAATTCACCGTTCAGGAAAAAGAAAAGCTTGTTCTTGATAATGGGGCCGCCGACGGTGAACCCCAACGCGTTGTCCAGCGTCGGGGAGGAGGTCAGCAGGTTCGTATCGACTTTCCAGCCCTGGAATGCGCTGCTGGTGAAGTAGTCGTAAACGGAGCCATGCCATTCGTTGGTGCCGTGTTTGGTGACCATGTTGATGGCGCTGCCCTGGAAATTGCTGAGACGCACATTGAAGGGGGTGATGTTGACGTTGACCTGCTCGATGGCTTCGAGCGAAATCGGGGTGCCGCCGGCGGGCAGACTGGAACCGATGCCGAAGATGTTGTTGAAGGAGGCACCGTCAACCGTTACGTAGGACCCGCGGTAGTTGGCGCCGCCGACCGATATGCCGTCCGGCGTGGTCACACTCTGCGGGGTGAATTTCAGGATGTCATAGAGGCTCCGGCTGACGGTGGGGGTCAGCTCTATTTTGTCGCCCTTGAGATAGATGCCGACACCCGACCGGTTGACGTTCATGGAGGAGTACTCCCCATCGCCGACAATGGTCACCTCGTCGATACGCTCCGAGGTGCGCTCCAATTCCGCGTCCACGACGACGGTCTCGGCCAGCGGGGCTGTCACGTCATGTATGATGGCGGTTTTGTAGTTGAGGCGCTCCACCCGCACCGTGTAGGGTCCGCCAACCAGAATGTTGTTGATAACGTAGTTGCCGAGTTGGTTGGTGAAGACGTAGTAGTGCTGCCCCGTGGGCTCGTGCAGAACCGTCACCACCGCATCGGGGATGGGGAGTTTGCCGTCGCTGACATGTCCGGAGATGGCCGATGTGGTGACTTGGGCGAGCGCGGGCGCGACCGCCATCATGCAGATGAAAACGGTCAACAAGAATCCGCGCAATGACGCCGAGGCGCCGTATCTTCTCTGAATGGGGTAGAGGTTTCTTATCATTATAATTCCATTTTTATTCTATATAAAATATTGTAAACAAACAAGATAGCGACGGACTCAGACCTTAGGCCCCCGCTGTCGCCACCCCCGCATTTTACAACCCGCAAAATTACAAAAAAAAACTATTTTTGCACCCGTTTTTTTCTAACAACCTCCTAACCCCTAACCCTTAACCTTACTCCTTAACCTTTAACCCTTAAACCTTAACCCTTAACCAATAACCTATAACCCTTAAACCCTAAACCTTACTCCTTAACCTATAACCCTTAAACCTTAAACCCTAAACCTTAACCCTTAAACCAAACATGATAACCTTCTGTATCGCATTCGCATTGCTCATTTTAGGATACCTGTTCTACGGCAAGCTTGTGGAACGGGTGTTCGGGATTGACGACAACCGTCCGACGCCGGCGCAGACGATGGCCGACGGCGTCGATTATGTGCCGATGAAGCCGTGGAAGCTCTTCCTGATCCAGTTCCTGAACATCGCGGGCGTGGGCCCGATCTGCGGCGCCATTATGGGAGCCCAGTTCGGCACCGCCTCCTACCTGTGGATCGTCTTCGGCTGTATCTTCGGCGGCGCGGTCCACGACTATTTCTCCGGCATGATCTCGCTGCGCCACGACGGTTGCAGCCTGCCCGAGACGCACGGCCGCTACCTCGGCAATGGCGTCAAGCAGTTCATGCGCGGCTTCATGGTGCTGCTCATGATTCTGGTCGGCGTGGTCTTCGTGAACACCCCGGCGCAGCTGTTGCAGACGCAGTTCACCCCTAACATGAGCGTCTATGTCTGGGTGGTTATCATCCTCGCCTACTACCTGATAGCCACGTTGTTGCCCATCGACAAGGTGATTGGGCGCATCTACCCCATATTCGGGTTCCTGCTGATGGGTATGGCGGTGGCCATCGTCATCGCCTTCGCAATCTACCAACCCGAAATCCCTGAGATCTGGAGCGGGTTGCAGAACCGTCATCCGGCGGCCAAGGCGAACCCCATATTCCCGATGATGTTCATCTCCATCGCCTGCGGTGCGGTGTCGGGCTTCCACGCTACGCAATCGACACTGGTGGCGCGTTGCATGACCAACGAGCGTCAGGGCCGCCACATCTTCTACGGGGCGATGATCGTGGAGGGCATCGTGGCCCTGATCTGGGCGGCGGCGGCCTCCTACTTCTACCATTCCACCCCCGCCTTGCAGGCCAAGAGCGGTCCCGCCATGGTGAGCCATATCGCCAACACGTGGTTCCCGACGGTCATCGCCGTCATCACCATCCTCGGCGTCATCAGCGCGGCTGTCACCTCCGGCGACACGGCCCTGCGCTCCGCCCGTCTCATCGTGGCCGACTTCATGCACCTCGAACAGAAAAGCATCAGCAAACGCCTGTGGATCGCCATCCCGCTCTTCGCGGTCACCGGCGGACTGCTCGTCTTCAGCCTTGCCGCGCCCTCCGGCTTCCAGGTGATCTGGCAGTACTTCTCCTGGGCCAACCAGCTGCTCGCCGCCTTCACGCTGTGGGCCGTCACCGTCTATCTGCGCCGCGCCAACGACAAGCCCTACTACTGGATGGCCCTCATCCCGGCGCTCTTCATGACGATGGTCACCGTGAGCTTCGTCTTCGTCTCCAAGACGTTCCTCGGCGCCCTCATCCCGCGTTCGGCCGGCTATATTCTCGCCACCCTCCTCACCATTGGTGCGGCCCAGCTCTTCTTCCGGAAGGGGGGCAAACCCGCAGAATCGGGGAAATAATGTACCGCCTTAAGGCTGCCTTTATCGCGCTCGGCATAGCCCTTTTCAGTCTCGTTGGTTATGCTCAGACGGGGTCTTTCCCGCTTGATCAGAATCCGATGGAGCTGCGGTACGACCGACCCGCGGCCTACTTCGAGGAGTCGCTGCCCATAGGCAATGGCAAGCTGGGCGCTCTGGTGTACGGCGGAGCGGACGAGAATATCATCTATCTGAATGACATTACCTTGTGGACGGGAAAGCCCGTAGATACACTGTTAGATGCCGATGCCCATCAGTGGATACCGGCCATCCGTGAGGCCCTGTTCGACGAGGACTACGCGCGGGCGGACTCGCTGCAGCTGCGTGTGCAAGGGCCGAACTCGCAATATTACCAGCCCCTCGGCACGCTGTGCATACGGGATCTCAACCAAGGAGCGGTGACCGGGTATCACCGCAGCCTCAACCTTGACAGTTCCATCGTCACTGACGGTTACGTGCGTGACGGGAAAGTCGTGGAACGTGCCTACTTCGCCTCCCATCCCGACAACTTGATAGCCGTTCGCCTTATGGGAGATATCCACTGCCGTATATTGTTGACTTCCCAGGTTCCGCATCGCGTGGAGAACGGCTCGGACGGGTTGGTGATGACAGGACATGCCACGGGCGACCCGTCGGAAAGCATCCATTTCCGCACGATCCTCTGCTTGGTCACCGACGGCGATGTGACGACGCCCGACTCTTCGTTGATGATCCAGAACGCCTCGGATGTCGTCCTGTACATTGTGAACGAGACCAGCTTCAACGGATTCGACAAGCACCCGGTCAGGGAGGGGGCGCCCTATATGGAGAATGCCGCTGCCGACCTGCAACGTGCGCGTCGCCATACCTTCGCGGAACTTTACGACCGTCATCTCGCCGACTACCGGCAGCTGTACGGCCGTGTGAAAATCAACCTCGGGAAGTTTCCCGACGGCACACCCCCGCTGACTGACACCTTGCTGTCCGGCTACACCGGGGAGGGTAGGGGAGACCGCTACTTGGAGGAACTCTACTTCCAGTTCGGTCGCTACCTGCTGATATCCTCTTCGCGGACGCACGGTGTCCCTGCCAATCTCCAGGGCCTTTGGACACCGCATCTCTGGTCTCCCTGGAGGGGAAATTATACGGTGAACATCAATCTGGAAGAAAACTATTGGCCTGCCTTTGTGGCCAACTTGGTGGAGACCGCCCGGCCTTTGGACGGGTTTGTGGCCGCCTTGGCCGCCAATGGCCGCCATTCCGCCAAGAACTACTACGGTATCGACGAGGGATGGTGTTCAAGCCACAACTCCGACATTTGGGCGATGACCAATCCTGTGGGCGAGAAACGGGAGAGCCCGGAGTGGTCGAACTGGAACTTGGGCGGAGCATGGCTGGTGAACACCTTATGGGAACGTTACCAGTTCACGCAGGATACAACCTATCTGCGCGAGATGGCCTACCCGTTGATGAAGGGAGCCGCGCGATTCTGCTTGCGCTGGCTCATCGAGAACCCGTATCGTCCTGGAGAGCTGATTACCGCCCCCAGTACATCACCTGAAAATGAATATCTTACGGACAAGGGCTATCATGGTACGACCTGCTACGGTGGAACCGCCGACCTCGCCATCATCCGTGAGCTTTTTCTCAATACCCTTGCGGCAGAAGAGATTTTGGGAGAACCCGACGAAGGGATAAGGGCGGCCTTGGAACGGTTGCATCCCTACACGGTCGGACGTGGAGGTGATCTCAACGAGTGGTACTACGACTGGAACGACTGGGATCCCCGTCACCGCCATCAATCCCACCTGATAGGCTTGTATCCGGGGCATCATTTGGCTGGTGTGGCACGATGGTCCGGCAATCCGCTCTGCCAGGGGGATTCGTCGCTGTTGAGGGCGGCTGGACGCACGCTGGAGCTCAAAGGGGACGAGACAACGGGATGGAGTACGGGTTGGCGTATCAATCTTTGGGCGCGTCTGCACGAGGGAGAGCGGGCGTACCACTTTTACCGAAAGTTGCTGACCTACGTCTCGCCCGATGCCTACGACGGTCCGGACCGCAGGCGAAGCGGGGGAACCTATCCCAACCTCTTTGACGCGCATCCCCCTTTCCAGATTGACGGGAATTTCGGCGGGACGGCCGGTGTCTGCGAAATGTTGATGCAGAGCAGTGACGGTTGTATCGAACTGTTGCCAGCACTGCCGGAGGCTTGGAGCGAGGGTGCTGTGAGCGGCCTCCTTGCCCGGGGTGGCTACGAGGTCTCTTTCAAGTGGGCCGGCAGAAAGGTGCGGTCGTACCGGATCGTGGCCAAGAATGACAGCAGGGTCACCCTTATGTACAATGGTCTGCGGGAGACTCTCGATTTGAAGGCCGGGCAGGTGTATGTCAGCCGATAGCCAAAAAAATGTATCTTTGCCGAAAATTCAATCACGTTATGCAAGAATATCAAATCAGACTGATGACAATCGACGACTACGACCAGGTGTATGCGTTGTGGTCGATTACCGAAGGCATGGCTTTGCGCGGGTATGACGACTCCGCCGAGGGCATCGCCAAGTTCCTGAAGAAGAACCCCAACTCCAACTTCGTGGCCGTCATGGACGGCGAGATCGTGGGGGTCATTATGTGCGGCATGGACGGCCGCCGCGCCTACATCTACCACACGGTCGTGCGCAAGGACCTGCGCCAGCGCGGCATCGGCAAGGCCCTGCTCGGCATGGTCTATCACGCCATCGAGGCCGAAGGCATCAAGAAGAACGGCCTCCTGGTGATGCGCGACAACGAAATCGGCAACACCTTCTGGCGCATGCAAGGCTGGACCGAACGCACCGACCTCAACTATTACAGCAAGAACAACGTTGAACAATGAAACCGAATCTGTTATGCCGTAGGGGCGAATAATCATCCGCCCCTACTGTCATATATAATGCCAAAATGTCAGTGGTTTCCCCCTTGGAAATCACTGACATTATTTTTTGGCACAGTTGTTGCTATGATGGTCTGCGCTCCTTTGTGGAGCCGTGTAAAAATCAAGAAGTTAATAATTAAAAAAATAGAACAATGGGAAAAATTATCGGAATTGACTTAGGAACAACCAATTCATGTGTTGCGGTGATGGAAGGCAGCGAGCCTGTCGTCATCCCCAACAGCGAAGGCAGAAGAACCACGCCGTCCATCGTGGCGTTCGTGGGCGACAATGAGCGTAAGGTCGGTGACCCCGCCAAGCGTCAGGCCATCACCAACCCCACCAAGACCATCTTCTCCATCAAGCGTTTCATGGGCGAGACCTACGACCGCGTGACCAGCGAGGTGAGCCGCGTGCCCTACATCGTGGAACGCTCCTCCAACAACATGCCGAAAGTGAAGATCGACGACCGCTCTTACACCGCGCAGGAGATCTCCGCTATGATTCTGCAAAAGATGAAGAAAACGGCGGAGGACTACCTCGGTCAGGAGGTGACGGAAGCCGTCATCACGGTGCCTGCCTACTTCAGCGACTCTCAGCGTCAGGCCACCAAGGAGGCCGGCGAGATCGCGGGTCTGAACGTGAAACGTATCATCAACGAGCCTACCGCAGCCGCTCTGGCTTACGGTCTGGACAAGAAGAAAGCCGACTCCAAGGTGGCCGTGTTCGACCTCGGCGGCGGTACCTTCGATATCTCCATCCTCGAGTTGGGCGACGGTGTCTTCGAGGTGAAATCCACCAACGGCGACACGCACCTCGGCGGCGACGACTTCGACCACAAGATCATCGACTGGTTAGCCGGCGAGTTCATGAAGGACTACAACGTCGATCTGCGTAAGGACGCCATGGCGCTGCAGCGTCTGAAAGAGGCTGCCGAGAAGGCTAAGATCGAGCTCTCCAGCTCCAACTCCACGGAAATCAACCTGCCGTACATCATGCCGATCGACGGTGTTCCGCAACACCTGGTGCGCACGCTCACCCGTGCCCAGTTCGAGCAGCTCTGCGACGACCTGATCCGCAAGACCATCGAGCCTTGTAAGAAGGCTTTGGCCGATGCCGGCTACAAAACCAGCGACATCGACGAGGTCATCCTCGTGGGCGGCTCCACCCGTATCCCCGCCATCCAGAAGGTGGTGGAAGACTTCTTCGGCAAAGTGCCCTCCAAGGGCGTCAACCCCGACGAAGTGGTGGCCATCGGCGCCTGTATCCAAGGCGGCGTGCTGAGTGGCGACGTGAAGGACATCCTTCTGCTGGATGTCACCCCGCTGTCCCTCGGTCTGGAGACCCTCGGCGGCGTGATGACCAAGCTCATCGACGCCAACACGACCATCCCGACCAAGAAGTCGCAGGTCTTCACCACGGCGGCCGACAACCAGACCTCTGTGGAGATCCACGTGCTGCAGGGCGAGCGTCCCATGGCGGCTCAGAACAAGAGCATCGGTCGTTTCCACTTGGACGGCATCCCGGCGGCTATGCGTGGCATCCCGCAAATCGAGGTCACCTTCGACATCGACTCCAACGGCATCCTGAACGTGACGGCTCACGACAAGGCTTCCGGTAAGGAGCAGAAGATCCGCATCGAGGCTTCCTCCGGCTTGAGCGACGACGAGATCAAGCGCATGAAGGCCGAGGCCGAGGCCAACGCCGACGCCGACAAGAAGGCCAAGGAGGAGATCGACAAGCTGAACAACGCCGACTCGCTGGTGTTCAACACCGAGAAGCAGCTCAAGGAGTTCGGTGACAAAATCCCCGCTGACGACAAGGCCAAGATCGAGGCGGCGGCCGCGAGACTGAAGACCGCGCACGACAACAAGGACTTCAGCGGCATCGACACCGCGATGGCCGAGTTGCAGAGTGCCTGGAACGAGGCTTCGCAGAAGATGTACGCCGCACAGGGCGGTGCGCAGCAGCAGCCCGGCGCCGACTTCAACGGCGGCTTCAACCAGCAGGCCGGTCCGCAAGGCCCGCAGGGCGGCAACGGCGGCAACGACTCCGAGGTCCAGGATGTGGACTTCGAGGAGGTCAAATAAGACACCCTCTTCCCTATAAAAACCGAAAGGTGCTGACTACAAATCAGCACCTTTTTTTTTTCGGGCAAGACACGATTGTCTATCTCGACACACTCATCAAGTCGTTGAAGACATACACAACAAAGTTCCAAAAGTCAAAGGACGGACATTTCACCATTACCGACTGTTGGACATTGGAGCGGGCAATATCATATTACAGTGAGCACGACCAAGACGGTGAGCGACACACAGCATTGTTCGTCATCAAGAACCGTCTGGCCAGCGACGATTGTGATAAGTTCGTGGATTGGCTGAGGTAGAACCATCCAAGCAAAATGCACCACTGGTTGTCCCATAAAAGATTTGTATGGATGAGTGAATAACACTCGGTATGAAATGGCATTGACCCCTTCGGAATATCCGGCGGGGTCATTTTTTTATATATGAAAGGCAATAATAACACAATTTTTACGTTATAACTATCATAAAATGTGGTTTCTATTGAATAACGATGGGGTCATAACGAACAATAAGACAGTTATAACAATGACAGATAATAAGAAAGAGCAAGAACGAAACGAACTGCACCGCACCATCTGGGCGATAGCGGACGAGATGAGAGGCAGCGTGGATGGTTGGGACTTCAAGTCGTATGTATATACTCGGTATCCTTTTCTACCGATACATCAGCTAGAACATCACCAACTACATCAACCGTGGCGAATGGGAGAGCGGCAACACCGGCTTTGACTATGCAGACCTCAAAGACAGCGTGGCGAAGAGCCGACGGAGGCGTGACAACGCACCGAAACAACACCCCGCTCACGAGCGCGGTGAAAATGCAGCAATGAAACAACAGATTGAACAGAAACAAAAAACACAGACAGACAATGAATGACATCATCAAACAATTATGTAATACTGACGAGCTGGTTGAAATATACACTAACCCCATGGACAGCGACAAATTTGGCGTTGCATACATAGTGGCTTGTTCAGATGAACATTTTTTAGTTCATTCTTTTCAAGAAAATGACCTTGACGACGGATACTATGTGGATTGCATTGATTCTGTAATGCGAATCCAGCGCAATACCATTTATCTAAACAATATGTTGCAATTCATCAAACCCAAAACAGGGAAATATCAATTGCCAAAGGGATATTGGCCGGACTTGAACTTGTTCGGCGCAGTGCTCAGTCTATGCCAGGAGAAACAACTGGTGGCACAGGTCGCGGTGAATCATGAATATAATAAGTTCGGTTGGATAAAGAGTTTCAATGACGATGTTTTAGAAATGGATTGCTTGGACTGTGACGGTATGTTCGATGGTACTACCTACCTTCGCATGGAAAACATCAATATGGTGGGATTTGGAGGTGTCGATGAGGAACGCCGTGCCAAGTTGTTCCACAATAGGACGCATCAAAAATAGTTATTATTTTTGCCCACGGTATAACTCAACGGCTGCCGTCCTCGTGGACGGCAATGAAAACAGAAACAACACAATGAACATAGCAGTCTTCTGCGGCTCGTCGCTGCCGCGCAACAAGGAAATCGTCGAGGCCGCCGCGTCTCAACAAAACCACGCCGAGAAATTGATGCATAACAAATAATATAAAAGGTATATGAAAAAAGCACCTCCGAGGGAAGAAATCGACCAAGAAGAAAAGCAATATAAAGAAAGTTATCTTGATACTCGCCGTGCTGTGTGGCATCGTCGTTTCGATAGCCAAATGCGAGAGGGGGAATTTCGACCACGACAATGCTATGACTGTCAAGGCCGTCATCACCGACGTGAGGCCATTCTACGGCGGAGGATACGTGTCTAAATACGAAGCTGTCTATGAATACTCTGTGAACGGAGGCACCTACAATAGTTCGGACCAGATTTGCTATGACACCTACAAGAGACTGAACATTGGCGACACCGTATCGGTCTTGGTAAACAATAACGATTACAACAAAACGGAGCTGTTGCTTGAGCAAGACAAAATACTTAAATTTCATATCGATTTTTAATTCACTTCACGTTGCACAATGAAATTGCACGAATGAAACAAGAACAATTATCACAAAACAATGGGACATAACAAGGACAGGCGCCCAACGTATCCGGCGGAGAACAAGAAAGGTAAAGGCAAGTCTTTCGTCAAACTGTTGAAGGATGGTTGGGCTTTTGCTCTCTTGGTGATTTACTTTGTGTTTTTAATCATTTATTCTATTGTTACAATCCACGACAATCACATACGGCGGAATCAGATTAAGGACAACCCAGTAGAAACAGAGGCCGTCATTACTCGGATAGGGAAGAAGGAATACTGGAGAGGTCGACACTCAGGAACACCGGTATATTACGACTACTATGTTGGAGACTCTTTGTACCATGGTATGATATATGAAAGAAAAGTCAACAATATGAAAGTCGGCCACACTATCAAGATAACCTACGAGAAGGATAATCCGTCTAATTCAATGTTTGGGGAAACGCTATCACAGTATTAACATCATGCACATAGCAGTCTTCTGCGGCTCGTCGTTGCCGCGTAACAAGGAAATCGTCGAGTTCGGAGCCGGACCGGTCGGGCCATAAACACCCTCCGAAAATTGAGGACACTGTTTTTGATATGAATAATAGACCCCGCTTCCCCCATACTTCCCAACAACCTCAAAGTCCCCAATCCCTCATCCCACCTAAAATCCATCCCACCAATGACCACCGTTCCCAACCTTGCACACCCATCGGACAATGATGCAACCAGTCGAACCACATCGACCCTCTTAAACTTGTCGATGTTTTTCGAAATGATGCAACCGGACAACCAGTCGGGGTGTATCTCGGTTAAAGGATGTGATGAACTCGGGATGGATGGGATACGGGGAACAACCAGATAGGCGACCATCCAAAGTTGAAATAAAAACATCAAAACTGCCTTGGGTTTCGAATATTTTTCGTACTTTTGCAAAAAGTTCTTTGAAGATATTGCCGGTAAAAATATGGGATAAAAAACCGATTTTTGTTCCATAATTGTACCACAAAAAATGGAAAGTCCTGATAACCAGCACCGATTAGATAAGAGGAGGTGAAGTAATCCCCCACATACCGAATACCCCAACGCGGGTGCCGATGAGGAATCGACACTCGCGTTTTTTTGTTGTGTGTGGCGGCATGACGTGCGGCGGCGGTCACGGAGAGACGGAAGCTCGGGATAAAATTGAATATATTCCGCTACGAAATGGGAAAATTATATTTCGTAGCGGAATATGATTGATTTTATCCGAAATAATCGTATCTTTGCCGCCGGAATCAATAAGACGAAAACGTATGTGCATCATCATCGGAAGAGAAAAGGAAATCGAAGAACTGGAGCGTCGTTATCGAAGCAATCGCCCGGAGTTTGTCGCGGTGTATGGCCGTCGTCGCGTGGGCAAAACGTTCCTCATCAATGAGGTTATGCGCGACAATATGGTCTTCCATCACACCGGGCTGTCGCCCTACGACCGCAAACGGAAAGTCACGTTGAAAGACCAATTGCAGAACTTCTATTTTTCACTGATCCGTCACGGCATGGAGGGTAGCAATCCGCCAAAGACGTGGTTGGAGGCTTTCTTCATGCTGGAGCAACTGCTTGAGCGTCGAGACAACGGCACAAGGCAAGTGGTGTTCATCGACGAGCTCCCCTGGATGGACACGCCGAAATCGGGATTCCTTACCGCGCTGGAGGCTTTTTGGAACGGCTGGGGCAATGCCCGCCACAACCTCTGCCTCGTCGTATGCGGGTCGGCAGCCTCCTGGATGCTCGACAGCCTCATCAACAACAAGGGAGGACTCTACGGCCGGCTTACCTGCGAGATGCACCTTGCTCCCTTCACGCTGAACGAATGCGAACGCTTCTTTGAAAGCCGGGGTATCAAGCTTTCACGCTACAACATCACCCAAGCCTATATGATTCTGGGAGGCATACCCTATTATATTGACTGTTTCGATCCGTCGCTCAGCCTCGCACAAAATATTGACCGTCTGTTTTTTAACCCAAAAGCAAAGCTCGGCGACGAGTTCGACCGCCTGTTCAGCTCGGTGTTCGATCACGCCCAAGCCTGTATGGAAATTGTGAGTGTTCTTAGCCAACGGCACGCCGGTTACACCCGAGAAGAAATTGCGGAGAAGACGGGCAGCAACCCCAACGGTGACTTCACTGCTCTTCTGAAAGCGCTCATTGCCAGTGATTTCGTAAAGAAATATGTTCCCTACGGAGCCAGTTTGCGCGAACCGCATTACAAGCTCACAGACTGTTTCTGCTGGTTTTGGCTTCACTTCAAAGAACAAAGCGGCATCGTCGAGACCGACTATTGGGAGCACCACTTGAAAGAGCAGGAGATCGCGTCGTGGCGGGGCATCGCCTTCGAGGAGGTGTGTCTGCAGCACGTCCAACAAATCAAGTCGGCCTTGCAGATCGCAGGGGTCTCGTCAACCGAGTCCGCTTTGGTTGTGAAAGGGAAAAACGAAAACAATGGGATGCAAATCGACCTTCTCATCGACCGTGCCGACGACGTGGTGAACGTGTGCGAGATGAAGTTCAACAAGACGGCCATCAGCATCGCGAAAGACTACGCCGAGAAGCTCGCCGAACGCATTTCCACGCTCGCGGAGGCAAACCCAGCCAAGACCTTCCATCTGACTCTGGTCAGCGCTGCCCCTCTGAAAACCAACAAATATTCAGACATTTTCACCTCGAAAGTGACGATAGACGAACTGTTCAAATAACAAGGGAAGCGTCGGCTCCTGTTGCGACGCTGGAAGCGTCGGCTCCTACGCGTCAGCGGACGCCTTTGCAGGTGCCTCTGTGTCGTGTAACCTCGTAGCCCGCTGGCCGCGCGCGTGCCGGAGGCACGCCATCTTAATAACCCCACACAAGGCGACAATCGCAGTGTGGGGTAGGGGGGGACGGTGCGTGGGACTGCGTGAACTTCGAGGCCGAGATCATTCGCATGTCCGCATTTTTTGTATGTTTGCGCATTCAAAAAACAAAGTATGATGAATGAAAAACTAATTATGAAAACCACCTCCTACCGTCCGCGCAACCCAGGCCACGATTACTATGGCATTGGCACCTATCTTATCACGTTGGTGGTGAGAGGGAGGGAACCTTTGTTTGGCCGTTTGGGTAAAGATGCCACACATCCGGAGATGCAGTTGTCGCCCTTGGGCGAAGCTGTGCAACAAGCGTGGAAGCAGATACCTGAGAGGCAGGCAGAGCACGGCAACCGCGTGGAAGTGCATGCCTGTGTGTGCATGCCCGACCACTTCCACGGGGTGATCGAGGTGAAGGAGCCGATGGAGTGGAGCTTGGGAGACATCATGCAAGCATTTAAGGCGAAATGCACCAGCCAGTGGCAGCGAATGCAGGGGTTGCCGGATTCACGCAATCGACCGATATTGGTCGATTGCAGCAGCTCCACAGCCCCGCTTTGGTTGCGGGAAAAAGCGAAGAGGTTTCACAGCGAAGGGGCGCTTATAAACAACCTTTCCAAAAAGCAGCGCCAGCAATACTACGCGCTGGTGGGACGGGAGCAACGCCCGCTTTTCGACGACAACTACGATGACACCGTGTGCCTCGATAGCCGCCATCGCGAAGCGATGATAGCCTACGTGCACGACAACCCGCGCCGGGCCATTTTACGGCGAGCGTTGCCTGATGTGATGCAACGCTGCCTGCATGTGCGGATAGGCGGCCACAGCTACGGTGCTTTCGGCAACCTTTTCCTGTTGCGCTGGGCGAACAAGGTGCAGGTGCAGTGCCACCGCAAGCACCCGGCCAACGGACAACCCTACGAGGAGACCGCCGACTACACCCGGCAGCGCGAGCAATGGGAGAAAGCCATCCTCGGCGGTGCCACGGTGATGGTGACACCCGGCGTCTCACGCGGCGAACTGTTGATGAAAAACGAATGTTTGGGAAAAGGCTACCCGCTCATCCACATACAGAAGGACCCTATCGGCCCCTATTGGAAACCTGAGCGGCAGCGTTTCGACGCATGCGCCAACGGAAGTTTGCTTGTCCTCGCCCCGTGGGAACTCGACTCGATGGAGGCCGTGAACGGTGTCCCGTCCGACAGCGACTACAGCCGCTTCCACAACCTTAACAATCTCGCCGCTGAGATTTGCTCTTTCAACGGCGAAGCAAAAATTTTCAAACAATGAGGAAAGAGAACTGGACTCATAAGAAAGTCAACCCAGATCAGTCGCAAGACACAAAAGTGACAACCTGAATCAGCGAATCACTCCTCACGATACAATAATTTCCCACCTCCTCGCGTTATCCATGGCATCAAAAATCACCGTTATGTCCAAAACCTTCCCTGTCCTTCTTGCTGGATTGCTCCGTGCCGCCGAGGAGAGCAAGGTGTTGAAGCCGAAGAAACAGCAGCAGTGAGGATATCCGTCGGAACGGTTTTGCTCTTGCGAACGAATTCTTGAAGTAATTGTAAAACAACCAAACAGTTGCGCCCGACACGAATCAGGGATAGAACAATGAGAGGAACCATTTTAACCCTCCTGACATTCTTTGGACTGGCCTACTGCACAATGGCGCAGAACTTTACAACTCCCGGCATCATCAGGGAAACAAGGGAAACACACCGATACTGCGGATTCATCAAGTATGACGGCACCGTGGTGGTGAAACCCATCTATTTCGAGGCACAAGATTTCTCGGAAGGACTGGCCGCCGTCCAAGACACCAACGGGCGGTGGGGATTCATCAACACCTCCGGAAAGAGGGTTTTCATCCTGCCTGCCAGCGTGAAACAGGTGGGCGACTTCCACGAAGGGCTATGCTGGTTCCGCGACAAAGAGTCGAAGAAGGTGGGCTATATCGACCGCACAGGCAATGTAGCCATTGATCCGCAGTGGGACTACGCCCAAGACTTTAACGACGGGCTCGCCGCCGTGGGTGAAGGACGGGATATGGGGGAGCGAATTTGCCAGCCGGGACGCATGATCGGCTACATCGACCACACAGGCAAAGTGGTGATCCCCG
>ONQE01000155.1 GCA_900319925.1 uncultured Bacteroidales bacterium
TTGACGATAGACCAAAGTGCCGAACGGTGTGGCATTACGCATTACACATCATTCATATGGAGGCACAAGATTCTCGACGCCCTAGGAGAGTGTTCCAGAAAATCAGTCCTAAATCAAACTAGAGCGTTAGTTTTTACCTTTTACTTTCCAAAGGCGCCAAGGACTAACACATTAACACGTTCACACGTTTACACATTCACTAACACATTCTCACATGGATTATATTCTGACCATCGTCTTTTTCATCATCTTCTTTTTGACGGGAAACTATATTTCATATACTGCCCGCAAGTATTATAATAAGAAATGGCACTCTCCATGGGACTGGGTGCGCTATTGGCGGATGTTTCACGAGACAGGGAGCAAACTCCACAAATGGATTTTTACCATCAATATTGCATCGCTGGTTGTGGCGATAGTCTTGATTTTCACACTCCCCGAAAAGGATTCTGAGGAACAACCCACCGAACAAGCTTATGCCGAGCAATGTCATCTGGAGCGACCCAATCACATCAACCCCGAACAATGGGCTGTGGTTGAAAACAATTGTGGCTACTTTGTGCGGTTGTTGGAGGCGGAAGACAGCCTCAATGCGGGGAAGACCCTTTCGGCTCGAGAAGTGCAGGCCTTGATGCCACGCAGCGAGATGGAGTTTCGCGCTTTCCGAATACTCGGATTATATCCTGACAACAGTTACAATCCTTATTTTGAGAGGTTGGCAGCACAATACGCCATCGCCGACAGACTCGACATGATGGAGCACTTCCTGATGTGGTCCGTCTGGGCAGACAGCTGAGAATACCCTTGGGAAGTGGCGATAGAGATAGAGCAGAAGCACCCTGAGAAGTTCCGCCGCACCATCGAGCGGATATGGGACAAAGGCTGGATAGAAGCCTATGAGGAATACCGCGACGCATACCTCGAATATATCAATATTAAAGATACCAACTAAAAAAACACCCAACTATTTTAGTTAGTAACTCAAAAAATACACACATTTTTCGAGTTAGTAAATAAAAAAATCGTATCTTTGCAGTCAGAAAAAGAGAGAAAATGGCCGCTCATTCAAGAATAACAAAGTTGTTTCTCCTGCCACTCGGTGCGTTGTTGGCCGTCGCTTGCGTTGAGATTGGCGTGACCGACTTGGGAGACGGGTACTACTACACTTGGGACTACCCTCTTTCTGTGTGCAAAAGGGTTCCACAGCACTCCTCAACAGGGGTCTATGTGCTGCCACCCCACGACGGTATTCACGACGATTATATTGCCGTCAATGTCTATTGGGACGACGAGGTGGTGTTGGCTGTCTGTTGTGAAAACTACCACTCCACAGACTCTACCTGCTATCTGCTCAACAAAGCTACAGGGGCAGTGACAGAAATCGCCTCAGAAGAATTCAATGCCCGAGCATCTGCCAAAGGCATGAAGCATGAAAGCGTCTCTAAGAGATACAGTTGGCAATAAGGCCGACTGACCTATTTTAGTTTTTAGTTTTTACTTTAAGATGTTCCTCTCTGCCAGGGAAGCAGTCGCCGCCGATAGCTCCACCTGAGTATTCAAAGACAACTGGGTCGTTGTAGGGAATGAGCGAACAGTCCATCTTGTCCCACTCGTCGGCGGTGGCTTGAATGCCATGGGTAACGCTATCGGTTACAGCGACACGCTTCTGGCGAAGGCTGTCACACTGACTGTCCAAAAGAAACCCCGAAAGCAAATCGAATTGCTTTCGGGGTTGTTGTTAAGGTATATTTTTCGCGATGAGCGAAGAAATACAATCGGATAGGACTATTTGAGGAATTTGAAGTCTTTGCCGAGGTAAGCTGCTTGGTCGCCCAAAGCCTCTTCGATGCGCATGAGCTGGTTGTATTTGCAGATGCGGTCGGTGCGGCTGGCGCTACCGGTTTTGATAAGGCCGGTGTTGAGGGCCACAACAAGGTCGGCAATAGTGGTGTCCTCAGTTTCGCCCGAGCGGTGGGAGATGATGGAGGTGTAGCCGTTGCGGGTGGCAAGGTTGACAGCATCGATGGTTTCGGAGAGAGTGCCAATCTGGTTGAGTTTGACGAGGATGGAGTTGGCCACTTTGCGGTCTAGACCCATTTGCAGACGTTCAACATTGGTGACGAAGAGGTCGTCGCCAACCAACTGGCAACGGTCACCGATGGTGTCGGTGAGGAGTTTCCAACCATCCCAGTCGTCTTCGGCCATGCCGTCTTCGATAGAGATGACGGGGTATTGTTCCACCCAGCGTTTCCAGAAGTCGACCATCTCGGTGGCATTGTACTTGTCGCCGGTGGACCAGCGCATCTCATAGAGGCCGGTTTCGGTGTTGTAGTATTCGGATGCGGCGGCATCGAGGCCGATGAAGATGTCCTCACCGGGACGGTAGCCGGCCTTTTCGATGGCTTGGCACACTACCTGGATGGCATCGTCGTTGGAGGCAAGGTTGGGGGCAAATCCGCCTTCGTCGCCCACGTTGGTAGACATGCCGCGGGATTTGAGGACGCTGCGGAGATTGTGGAAAACTTCGGCACCCATGCGGAGAGCCTCGGTGAAGGTGGGAGCTCCGACAGGCATAATCATGAATTCCTGGAAGTCGATGCTGTTGTCGGCATGGGAACCACCGTTGAGGATGTTCATCATGGGGACGGGGAGCATGTAGGCGCCGCAACCGCCAAGGTAGCGGTAGAGTTGCTGGCCGGACTCCATGGCGGCAGCTTTGGCACAGGCCAAGGAGACGCCAAGGATGGCGTTGGCACCGAGACGGCTCTTGTTGGGTGTGCCGTCGACTTCAATCATCTTCTGGTCGATGGAGCGCTGCTCTTCGACATACATGCCACGCAGTTCCTCGTTGAGGACATTGTTGACATTGTTGACGGCTTGAAGGACGCCTTTACCGAGATAGACGGATTTGTCGTTGTCGCGGAGTTCGCAGGCTTCGTGAACGCCGGTGGAGGCTCCGGAGGGAACGGCAGCGCGGCCCATGGCACCCTGCTCGGTGTAAACTTCGACTTCTACAGTGGGGTTGCCGCGAGAGTCGAGAATCTGACGGCCCCTGATACCTATAATCTGTGACATACTAATGTTAGGTGATTAAAATGATTTAAAGTATTATAAAAAAGATTGTTTTCAGCGGAGTGCCGATTAATTAAAAAAGGGATGCAGAGATGATGTACATCCCGCATTCCCTTTTAATAAGTTATTGCTAGTTCGAAAATTATTCAGCCTTAGGAGCTTCGGTAGCGGGAGCTTCGGTAGCGGGAGCCTCGGCAACAGGTGCGGGAGCTTCAGCTTTCTTGGAGCGGCTACGACGAGTGGATTTGGCTTTCTTCTCGGTACTAGGTTTCAGCATGTTCTCGTTGTAATCGACGAGTTCGATGATAGCCATAGCAGAGTTGTCGCCATGACGGATGCCGGTCTTCAGGATGCGGGTGTAGCCACCGGGGCGGTTAGCGACCTTCTGCGAAACGTTGCGGAAGAGTTCATTAACGGCCTCTTTGCTGTGGAGGTAGCTGAAGACAACGCGGCGATTGTTCATGGTGTCCTCTTTCGAGCGATTGATGATAGGCTCGACATATACTCGGAGTGCTTTGGCTTTTGCCAACGTGGTTTCGATTCTTTTCTCCATGATGAGAGAAGTGGCCATGTTGGAGAGCATAGCAACGCGATGTGCGTGGGTTCTTGACAGATGATTAACTTTACAACCGTGTCTCATTTCTATTATTCTTTATCTAATTTATACTTGGTGATGTTCATACCAAACTCGAGGTTCTTGGAAGCGACCAGGTTTTCGAGTTCGGTGAGCGATTTCTTGCCGAAGTTGCGGAACTTGAGCAAATCGGCTTTGTTGAAGGAGACGAGGTCGCCCAAAGTCTCCACCTCGGCAGCCTTGAGGCAATTGAGGGCGCGAACGGAAAGATCCATATCGACCAGTTTTGTCTTAAGGAGCTGACGGATGTAGATGGTGCTTTCGTCAAATTCTTCCTGCACGGGCTTGGGTTCAGCCTCGAGGGTGATGCGCTCGTCGCTGAAGAGCATGAAGTGCTGGATGAGAATGGTGGCTGCTTCTTTCAAAGCCTCTTTGGGGTGGATAGAACCGTCGGTCTCAATGTCGAAAGTAAGCTTTTCATAGTCCGTACGCTGTTCAACACGGTAGTCGCTGACTTCGTATTTAACGTTCTTGATGGGAGTATGAATGGAGTCGACAGAGATGACACCGATGGGGTCACCCGGTTTCTTATTTTCGTCGGCAGGGACATAACCACGACCCTTTTCTATGGTGAGCTCGATTTTGAGCTCGGTGGTGGATTCCATGTGGCAAATCTCCAAATCGGGATTGAGCACTTGGAAGCCATTAAGATAATTGTTCAGGTCACCAGCCTTGAGAACTGTTTGTCCTACTAAGTCGAAAGCAACTTTCTCGGTTTCGAATTCTTCAATCTGACGGCGGAAACGGATTTGTTTCAGTTTGAGAATGATGTCGGTCATATCCTCGACTACACCAGGCAGGGAGGAGAACTCGTGGTCGACACCTTCAATGCGCACCGAGGTGATTGCGAAGCCTTCGAGGGAAGAAAGAAGGACACGACGCAGGGCATTGCCGATGGTGATGCCGTAGCCTGGTTCCAGCGGACGGAATTCGAAAGTGCCGCGGAAATCGTTAGCTTCGAGCATAACCACCTTGTCAGGTTTCTGGAATGATAATATTGCCATTTTGTTTCCTTTT
>ONQE01000012.1 GCA_900319925.1 uncultured Bacteroidales bacterium
CCTGCTCGTAAGCGTTGGTGACGGTCACCGAATAATCGGTGGTCTGTTCGGGCGTCACTTGAAAATGGGGTTCTGTGTCACCCGTGTTCCAGAGATAGGTCAATGAGGTGTCGTAATAGTTGCTCGGCGCAGGGATGCTACGCACTGCTCGAACATTGTGAGTAGTGGTCTTGTTTTTTGGGACCAGTTCGCCAGAAAAAGAGTAAATGAATTGGTTTTCACTGCTGGGCATGGGTAATGAAAAATTAACTGTCCACGCTGTAGAGGCATCCTTTTCAGTGCTGCTCCAATAGGTAATCCCCAGGCCATTATTAAACGGTGTTCCGCCCGCATCAACCAACGGTGTTTCGATGAGTGGTAGTTGAGCAAAGAGCATGCTCAACTGTCCGGCTGAGGGTAGATACCACCCATTCAAGTCATTGGAAGTGCCGGAAGCGGCCGTTTGTACGCTTTGCGGGGAGTTGAGAATGGCCATCGTATTACTGTATCCAGCAGTGTCTGCCAAGGCATGTAGTGGATAGTACAGGTATGGCACCGTGTCATTTCCCCCATAATTGGGCAGATTTGGTATGTCAAACAGCTGGTCTCCCCATTTATATTCCATGGGTAAATCATGGAGGCTAACCGCCCAACCGCTTCCGTCTGGGAAGACATAATACACAATACCTTGAGATCCATCTTCCGCTGTGTATAAATCCCCTGCATGATAAACCTGGCCTTTGGACCAAACCAGGGCGGTAGTCATTATCAAGAACAAGAGCGTTTTTTTCATCATGTAGAGGGATTAAAATGAACGAATACTTCTCACGGAAGCAAAGTGATTTTTATTATCATAATAGAGACCTCTTGAGGAATATAAAAGCCATACATTAAGAGAGTTTATTTCGGAGGAAGTCCAATATTTCCATTCTGTGTCGGGGGAAAAAGGTGTTCCGCCAACCAATTCGAGAGAAGGGTTGATAAAGGGAATAACAGTGTATAATTGATATGCTTGTCCGGCCGCTGGCAGGTACCAACCGTCCTCATAATCAACCGAATAGGCGGCTGGATAGTAGTCAGAAGGATAATAATTCCGAATATGGAATGTATTGAGATGGCCTTCATAATCGGAAAGGGCTGCCCTGGCATTTCCACAATCGTCCAAATCAGGAATGTTCAATTCCGCAGGCCATTGAGCGTTGGTCCCCCAAGCGCATGGATTTCCATCATCATGCAAATTGATTGCCCATCCATGTTCGCCGGTGGGATCCACATAATAGACTATTGCTTTTGGAGTCTTTTCAGTTGGCCAATTTTGCGGATGCACAAAAGTGTTGTCGGTGCAGAGGATGTCGCCCACCCAAATTTTCGGCAACTGCGATAATAGGGTCACGGACGATTGCGAACTGGCGGCGTGCAGTTCGGTCGTTTCACCCAGACAAAGCTCCTGTGGGTCGGCAAGGACCGATACGGGTGGGGTCTCCGACACGAAAAGAAGCAGAATATCAATATTTTCACAGCCGTATGCAGAACTATCCGTCCGTGTGTGGACAAAATTCCCCGACTCCTCCAACACTCCGAGGTCGAAGCCATACTGCGAATAGGTCTCGCCCGAGCACACCGTATCGTGAACAATATTCACGTAGGAAGGGTGGACTGTCACATCGAGAGGGGTGGAGCCATTTCCGCACCCGTTAGCGCCCGTCAGCGAGATATGCGAGGGGTTGGGCGCCATCTGCGAGAAAAAAAGCTGGACAAAGTTAGTACCTTGCCCATAAACGATTTCCACTCCGTCAGGAACATTCCAATGGTAGGCGGTAAGCCCTAACGGATTAGTCAAAAAGTAATTTCCCGAGGTGTTACTGCAAATCTCCGTCGGGCCGTTAATCACATTATCCAACGTAAAGGAGGAATTGACAGTGAGGTGCAATACCGTAATGGAATCGCAATCGTCAGCGATGGCAACATAGTTAGTATCAACGATTTCGCCTACTGTCAGATTCGTAAAATGGAATCCGTTTTCGTCATAGTTGTCTCCTTCGCAGGCCATGTCATAGATATGGAAATAACGCTGTTTCGCATAGAGATAGAGCGTTGCGGTAATATCGTCGGAGCAGTCGGATTGGTTGATATAGGTGTTGTGAAAAACGCTGACTCCCAGATGGTCAGCAGGAGGCAGATCGAAGCCGTTGCTCTGATACGGTTCCCCTTCGCAGATTGTATCGTACAAGACGAGGTCCTCTCCCGGTATATTTTGCGAGGTGATGATTCCGGAAAGCGTGAACAGGCATCCGGTGACGGTGCTGATGACGCAATTGACGGTTGAGTTGCCTTGCACGGTAAAGTTGGTGGTCTCCGTGGTAGCGCCATTGCTCCAGTTGTAACTACTGAAACCCGTTGGCGCAGACAAGGTGACCTGGTTTCCGTCACAGCCGTCTAAGGAGAGACGGTTGCTGATGCAGGAGGCCGTGAAGTAGGCGTATCCGAAATGGGCGCCCCAACTGCAATCGTAGGTGATGAGCTGCAACTTGACGGTCTGTCCTACATACGTGGAGAGGTCAAAGCCGTTGTTGGTCCAAGGTCTCCATCGGATATGTCCAAATGACTGGAAACCAGGAATATCGTCGGCTGAAGTGACATCATACTCCATACAAGGATCAAGCAATTCGTTATTTTCGTCAAGCATCCGGATGATGAAACGGGGCTGAGCCAGGCTTTCATGACTAGGATTTTCCAGCACCACGGCATATTTTATCAGTAGGATGGAGTGGTCGGGGTCAACGGTGAAGGTATATACGATAGACTCGGCCTCTGCACCGGACTGGTTGTTTCCTAACCTTATGACAGCACTTTCACCTTCTGGAAGAAGCGGCAGTTCGTTGTTCGTCCAAAAGTCTGTGCCCTGCTGCGTGATGAGCGTATGCCGTCCAGCCACCACCCCTGTGTCTAACATAGGATTGTAGGTCATCCCAGAATAGCAGCTCACATTTTCACTGTTCAAATCCAAAAAATCCGGGCACTGCGCCCATGAGACTGCAGCAAGCAAGCTCATCAGAAGCACAAGGAGCACGACTTTTTGGTGGAGCATAAGATTTTATTTTTGTGCGCAAAGATACAAAAAATCCAATTAAGCCACATTGTCGGATGCCTATTTGCCAAGGCGTAACAAGCTATTAGGCAACACGAATAGAAACGTATGACGTATGACATAGACTCATGAGCTATCAGCCGTCACCAACCCTGTGGATTTCCTTTTCCTCTATGCCCGTCACCTTTGCGATAGTGGCGATATCGAGGCCGTTAGCGAGCATACTGCGGACAAGGTTGTGTCGCTCTTCTTTACGTCCTTGTTGCAGTCCTTGTTGCAATCCTTGTTCGAGGCCACGTTTTTCTCCGACCTTCTCTCCTTCGCTCCAACCAATGCTTTTCCAGGTGGCCTCCACACTCACAGCGTCCCAGTAGCGGTCGTAGAGTTCCTGTTCCGCCTCGGTGTAGTTGATTATTTCCAACAGTTCGATGGCTTTGGCGATGTCGGGGTCGGCAAGCAGTTCTGGGTCGGGAATCCTCGTCCTCTCAGTTATCTCTGTGAAGTACCGCATCCACAGGTCCCTTTTGGTGTTTCCCTTGACAGGTAGTGCCATGTATTTCCCCATCTCGGCGAAGACAATCTTAAGTCCGTCGAAAACGCGGTCTGAATGATAGACATGAACGAGCTGGTAGGGGTGATACCACTCGGAGAGTCCTTTGTGGAGGTCGCCCTGCACGAAATTGAGCGAATATACGGGCTGGAGCAGTTTGAAGGGCTTGCCTTTGTCGAGCTGTTTTACGTAGGCCTTGGAGGTGTTGAAGACCACACGCTGCATGAAGTCCGTGTCCCAATTGAGCTGCATCTCCACCATAAAAGTGGTGCCGGCGGAGTCTTTGCAGCGCACGTCCACGATGCTGTTTTTGCGTGTGGGGGTGTCGGGCATCATTTCGGGGGAGACATAGTGGATGTCGGTGATGGTGCGACCCCCGTCCAAGGGCAGGAAGGCGTTGAGCAGGCTTGCGGCCAGGTCGATGTGCTCGCCGAAGACTTTCCGGAAGGTGACGTCAGTCACGGGGCTGAAATATTTATACGGTGTTATCATAGGTTGTTATATTTTTATACGGTGCAAAGATACAACAAAAACTTACTGAAGTCAAGAGTTTTGCGATTTTTTTTCGATGCTGATAATCAACGAATTGACAATATGAAGGAATTAAATTAACAAATGTTAGTTAAAAATGGAGAGTGCGTTTCGCAAGAAAAAGGAGATTTTGGCGCAGGAGGTGGTAAACGGTGTGATGTGAGATGTGTGACTTTTAGGCTTCAGGGACGGGCCGCTCATGATATGACGTTTTTTCCCCATTGCTGACAATTTTTGGCAAATTTTTTGCTATAGACATCCAGCGGTTCGAAGTAAATATTCGGTACTGCTGGTTAATTGTGTATATAAGTAATTGAAAATAAACATAATATGGAAGAGAATCAAGAAAAGAAAGCGCAGGAAGAACAAGTTCAAGACCCTGAGCTGAATGTGGAAGAACAAGAGAATACTGACAATTTGTCGGAAAAAGAGGAAAATACTGACAAGGGTAAAAAGAATATTTTCTCAAGAAAGAGAGACAAGGAGAAAGCCAAAGTCCAGGAGTTGGAGGCGGAATTGGAGAAGCTCAAAGCCGAGAAGGCCGAGCTCAACGACCGCTTCCTGCGTCTTTTCTCCGAATTCGACAACTACAAAAAACGGGTCAGCAAGGAGAAACTCGACCTGATAGCCACCGCCTCCGAGAAGGTAATCGTGAACCTCCTGCCCGTCATTGACGACTTCG
Source organism: uncultured Bacteroidales bacterium (assembly GCA_900319925.1). Taxonomy (GTDB): domain Bacteria; phylum Bacteroidota; class Bacteroidia; order Bacteroidales; family WCHB1-69; genus F23-D06. The sequence continues at coordinate 4,831 of ONQE01000012.1, forward strand.
AGCGTGCCATCGCCGCCAACGAGAAGGCTGACAATATTGATTCGATTAAAGAAGGCTTTAATTTGATTTACAATAAGTTGCTTCAAATGATGAAACGCTTCGACGTGGAGGAAATCCAAGCCAAGGGCGAGGAATTCAACACCGACTTCCACGAGGCTGTCACCCATTTTCCGGCCCAGAAAGAGGAAGACAAAGGCAAAGTGATTGATGTGACCGAGAAGGGCTATAAACTCAAAGACAAGGTCATCCGCTACGCGAAAGTGGTGGTCGGCCAGTAAGAAAGGAGCTGAAGTATGGAAAAAAGAGACTATTACGAGGTGCTGGGTGTCTCGAAAGAGGCCTCGGCAGACGAGATAAAGAAGGCCTACCGCAAGAAGGCCATGCAATACCACCCCGACCGCAATCCGGGCAACAAGGAGGCGGAGGAGAAGTTCAAGGAGGCCGCGGAGGCCTACGATGTGCTGAGCAACCCCGACAAAAAGGCGCGCTACGACCAGTTCGGTCACGCCGGCATGGGCAATGACGCCAGCGACTTCTCCGGTATGAACTTCAACGACATCTTCAGCCATTTTGCCGACATTTTCGGCGGTGGCTTCGGTGGCGGTTTCAGCGGTTTCAGTGGCTTTGGCGGTTTCGGCGGCGGCGCAAGCCAGCAGCGGCGCGTGCGCCGTGGCGGCGACATCCGCATCAAGGTGAAGCTGAACTTGGAAGAGGTGGCCGCGCCTTTGGAGAAGAAGATCAAAATCAACAAACAGGTGACTTGCCCGCACTGCCACGGCACGGGCGCGAAAGATCCGAACAGCGTCACGACCTGCCCCGACTGTCACGGCAGCGGCCAGGTGGTGCGGCAGCAACGCAGCATGTTCGGCATCATCCAGCAGGCCACCGTCTGCCCGAAATGCGGCGGTTCAGGCGAGATTATCAAGGATTCCTGCCCACACTGCCACGGCAACGGTACGGTGTCCGGCGAGGAGATCATCACCGTCAACATCCCCGCAGGTGTCGATAACGGCATGCAGATGACGGTGCCGCAAAAAGGACATGCGGCGCAGCGCGGCGGCGTGAACGGTGACTTGCTCGTCGTTTTCGAAGTCGCCGACCACCCGGTTTTCGAACGCGACGGCAACAACCTTTACCTCAACTATTACGTCAGCATCCCGCAGGCCGCACTCGGCGCTTCCGTGGAGGTGCCCACGCTTACCGGCAAGGTCAAGATCAAGATTGCCCCCGGCACCCAGAGTGGACAAATCCTGCGACTGCAGGGGAAGGGCCTCCCGCAGGTCAATTCCCGCAATGTCGGCGACCTCATCGTCAATGTCAACGTCTGGACCCCGAAATCGCTGACCAAAGAGGAAAAAGCGATGTTGGAACAGCTCAGCACGCACGAGAACTTCGTGCCGAAACCCGGTAAAAACGACAAAAGTGTCTTCAACCGGGTGCGGCAGTTTTTCCAGTAGTTAAAAAAATCTGCAACTGGGATTGCCATTCTGAAAAATTGTATTTTTGCGCGTCAAAATAATAAAAGACAACAATATCCGTTAAGGATACCAAAACGTATAACCTTAATCATTATGGCAAAAAGAATTGTAATACCTTTCTGCATCGCAGTGTTGCTCGCCGTCATGGGCAGTTCCTGCAACCGTCAGCCCGTTGAGCCGACCCCCTACAACCCTGCTAACAAGGAGGGCATCTACCTTGGCGTGATTGGTTTTAACGACCACTTGTATATCAAGGACATCAGCCTCTTGGATGGCACGACGTATAACAAATTCACCAGCTTCGTCGATAATCTGGTGCCGGGCAATGGTACGGCGTTGTTCTATGCCGACTATACGGCGTTGAAGAAAATGAAGGAATATTACAAACCCAAGGCGCTGAAAAACGTGGCCCTGGTCACCTTCACCGACGGCCTTGACAACATCTCGACCGCCAACAGTCAGTACGACCCGGAAGGCTATGGCAGCACCAGTGCCTATCGCAACGCGCTGAATGACAAAATCATGAACGAGCTGATACACGGCGTGAGAGTCTCGGCCTACTCCATCGGGCTGAAGGGCGGCGACGTCACTGACGAGGCCCAGTTCATGGAGACATTGCGCAAGCTGGCCAGCAACGACAATAATGTGTTCCAAGTGGCGAACATGGATGAAGCCATGGCTCGTTTCTCGGAAATCGCCTCCAGCCTGTACTCCATCTCCACGTCTGTGAATCTCGGCGTGAACGTGCCGGGCGGCTACGACGATGGCCAAAAGCTCCGTTTTACCTTTGACGATGTGAATGCGGCAGCCCAGTCCACTCGCTTCATCGAGGCTACCTACCGTCGTACGTCCAGCAGCACCAGAAAGCTCGACAATATCATCTACTACGGCCTCTCCCAAGGTCAGTCGGCGATATCCTCCTCCTCCTCGCAGGGCGCCTATTACCAGTTCCTGTTCCAGGGTCTCGCCTATCTCGACGGCAGCCCCGTTTCACAAACCGATATGAACAATATCAAGCTCTGGAAGCAGACCAGCACGGGCGCGTGGGATAAGGAGACGGAGTTCAACCCGGCCAGCTCCACCACCGTCTCGGAAGACAAGAACAGCGCACTGATTATTCTGGTGTTGGACTGCACGACCTCCTTGGGCAGCGACTTCGCCAATATGCAAAACAGCGCCAAACAGTTCATCGGAACCCTCGCTAACGTCAATAACGGAGGAAAACGATGGATTCCTGTCAAGTAACTTTTCCCCCATCCCTATAACGAAAGCGGCTCCGGCATCTGATTGCCGGAGCCGCTTTCGTATCTACGTTACTGTTCCCGATGCACTAACTCTACGGCAATTGCCGGGTATTTCTCCCGCAGATGCCTTGCGGTGCGTTCGGCGAAATAGACCGAGCGGTGCTGGCCGCCGGTGCAGCCGAAATTGACCGTCAGGTGCGTGAACTTGCGTTCCAGATAGTTGTCCACCGACATATCCACCAATGCGCACACGTGACCCACAAACGTCTCCACTTCCGGATATTGCTCCAAATAGCGGATGACGCAGTCGTCTTTGCCGGTGAAGGTGGCGTACTGTTTCTCGCGTCCCGGGTTGGGCAGGGCGCGGCAGTCGAAGACGAAACCGCCGCCGTTGCCGGACGTGTCCTCCGGAATCCCTTTCTTGTACGAGAAACTTTGCACCGTAATAGTCAGCATGTCGGGGTTTCCGGGCTTTGACGCCACGTAACTCTCCACCACCGTCTGCAACACGCGCCGCAGTTCGGGCAACCCTTCCGGCAAAGCGTTCTGTTCCAGCAGGTAGCGCATGTTGCGGATGGCATACGGCACGCTCTGCAGAAAATGCGCCTTCCGCTCGAAATAGCCTCGGTAGCCGTAAGCGCCCATGGCCTGCATGATTCGGATGAGCGAGAAAGCGTTGAAGTAGGCTTTGAACTGCTGCCGGTCAACGGGAATGTGCTGTTCCAGATGGTCTAAGTAGCATTCCAGCAGCTCGTTCCGGATTTCGGGGGAGAGGTCGGCCTTGGCGTCGTAGAGCAGCGAGGCGATGTCGTACTGCAACGCCCCCTTCCTGCCTCCTTGGTAATCGATGAACCAGACATCATCCTGATAGACCATGATGTTCCGCGACTGGAAATCCCGGTACAGGAAAAAGTGGTCGTCAACGGAGAGCAGGTAATCCATAAACCGCTGGTAATCATCCTCCAACAGCTGCTCGTTGAACGGGATGTAGGCCATTTTGAGGTAGTAGTATTTGAAGTAGTTGAGGTCCCACTGCATCGACTGGCGGTCGAAGGCGGCGCGGGGGTAGGCCACCGACATGTCGAGGCCTTTGCGCGCGGTCAGCTGGAACTCGGGCAGCGCGGCCACCACCTTCCGATAGTCAGTCATAACCTCTTGGAAATCACCGTTGTTCTTGCGAACTTCGCATAGCTTGTCGTACAAGGTCTGCGTGCCGAGGTCGTTCAGCAGGTAGTGCTTTTGGTCGTCGTGGACGGCGAGCAGCGCGGGAACCTTCAGCCCTTGTGCGGCAAAGAACCGGGTGTATTCGAAAAAGGCACGATTCTCGGTCACATCGTCGTTGTAAACACCAATGAGGGTGCTGTTGTCGTTGAAAGTGAGACGGTAATAGCACCGGTGCGACCCGGACTGCGGCAGCGGCACGCACGCCACCGGTTGGCTTCCGGCATATTCCGTGGCCATCCTGCTCAGCACGGAGATGGAGGTTTCGGTCATGATGGTTTAAGGTTTAATGGTTAAGGTTTAAGGTTTAATGGTTAAGGTTTAAGGTTTAATGGTTAAGGGTTAAAGTTTATGGGTTAGTGGGGTTAGGGTCACAAGTCACAAATCACAAATCACAAGTCACAAATCACAAATCACAAGTCACAAATCACAACTCACTAATTATCATTCAACTTGATAAAGCAGAAGAGCATGATGGTGAAGGCCCAGAGGGAGGAGCCGCCGTAGCTGATGAAGGGCAGCGGGATGCCGATGATGGGGAGCAGGCCGGTGGTCATGCCGATGTTGATGAAAAAGTGGATGGCGAAGACGCCCGCGATACCGTAACCGTAGTATCGGACGAATGGGTTCCGCTGCTTTTCGGAGAGTTTGAGGATGCGAAAGACAAGGGCGGCGTAGAGACCGAAGACCACGAGAGTGCCGAAGAACCCCCACTCCTCGCCGATGGCGCAGAAGATGAAGTCGGTGCTCTGCTCGGGCACGAAGTTGAGCTTGGTTTGCGTGCCGTGGAGGTATCCTTTGCCGAAAAGTCCACCCGAGCCGATGGCAATCTTCGACTGGTTGAGGTTGAAGTCGGCACCGAGCGGGTCGGAGGTTTTGCCCATGATAGTGTCGATACGGCTCTTCTGGTGGGGCTCAAGACCGTGGACGTACAGGAAGTTGACGGAGAACACGAACGCGATGCAGGCCAAATAGACGATGACGTTGCGGCGCAGTTTCTTCTTCTGCGTGCGGTTGGCCACCATGAATCCGATGAAGACAAGCGTGATCAGCGCGATGGAGTAGGTCTCGTTCAACCACAACGTGATGACGGCCAGGATGGCGGCGATGATGCCGATCACCAAGAACTCCGCACTCAGACCCTCGCGGTAGAAAAGGATGATGAAAGAGAAAAAGACGAGCGCGGATCCCGCATCGTGTTGGAGCAGCGCCACCACGACGGGGATGAAGATGAGGGCGAACTGCGCGAGCCACACGTAACGGCGCTGGTTGGCGGTCTTGCCCTCCTGCATGAATTTGGCCAAGGCTAACGCGGTGGCCACCTTCATGAACTCCGTAGGCTGTATGCTGAAACCACCGATTTTGATCCACGACTTCGCACCGTTGATCTCACTTCCGATGAACAGCACCAAAATCATCAAGAGCAGGCAGAACAGATAGAAGAAATAGGCGTAATGCTGTATTATACCGCTGTCTATCAATAAGATGACGATAGCCAAAACGATGGAGGTCCCTATCCAGATCATCTGTTTGCTGTAGGGTTGCCCGAAATCGAAAATCGGGGTGGAGCCGTCGGGGATGTAGCAAGTGGAGTAGATGGTGATCCAACCGATGAGGACTAACGCGAGATAGTAGCATATCAGCCTGACATCGAAGCCTTTCGACAGTTTGTTATAGGGTTCTAATTTCGGCATGGCTCACTTGATTTTCATTTCTTTCATCCGTTGTTCGAGGTCGGTGCGCTCCACCTTGCGGTTGAGGTAGAACTCGGCCATCAGGCTGGCGATGGGGCAGGCCACGGTGGCGCCGAAGCCGCCGTTCTCCACCAAACAGAAGATGACGATTTCGGGGTCGTTGGCGGGCGCGATGAGGGCGAATACGGAGTGGTCGCGACCGTGCGGGTTCTGCGCCGTGCCAGTCTTGCCGGCCACCTCGATGCCGGGAATCGCCGCCCCGCGGCCCGTGCCGGCGGTCACCACCTGCCGCATACCTTGAAGCACCGTCTCGAAATGCCGCGGCTCGATCTTGGAATATACCTTCTCGCTGAATTGCGTGTTCAGACTGTCTTTCTTGCCGATGGCCCGCACCACATGCGGACGGATATAGTAGCCCTTGTTGGCGATGACCGCCAGCATGTTGGCCATCTGCAGCGGGGTCACCGCCGCCTCGCCCTGTCCGATGCCCATGGAGACCACCGTGTTGCCGTTCCAACTGTTGTTGTACTTTTTGTCGAAATATTCCGCCGTCGGGATGCGCCCCTTAAGCTCGTAGGGCAGGTCCGTGTTGAACTGCTGCAGGAAACCCATGGAACTCATGTAGTCGAGCCACGCGGTGTAGGCTTCGTCGATGTTCTTGTATTTCACACGGTTGGAGAGGATGTTGTAGTAGGCGCGACAGAAGAACGTGTTGCACGAACGCTGGATGGCGCTGTAGATGTTGAGGCTGCCGCAGTTGTGACAGTGGACCACGTGACTGCCCAAGTGGTAACCGCCGCCAGAACAGGAATAGACCGACGAAGGGGTGATGATGTGGTCCTGCAGCGCGATGAGACCGTTGGCCAGCTTGAAGGTGGAGCCCGGCGGGTAAGCTGCCTGCAACGCTCTGTTGAACAGCGGCTTCTCGGGGTCGGCGACCAGCTTGCCGTAGTTCTTCGGACGGGCGGTGCCGACCAGCAGGTTGGGGTCGTAGTTGGGGCTCGAAATCAGGCAGAGAATCTCGCCGGTCTTGGGTTCGATGGCCACGATGGCACCGCGTTTGCCGGACATCAGCTCCTCGCCGTAACGCTGCAACTGCATGTCGAGGGTACTCCAAATCGAAGTTCCGGGCACGGCCACCACGTCGTCCTCGCCGTTGTTGTAGGGTCCCACCTCGCGGTTGTGGACATCCACCAGCACCTTCTGCTTGCCCTTCACGCCGCGCAGCACCGGCTCGTAGGCCTTCTCGATACCGCTTTTGCCGATGTAGTCGCCCATCCGGTAGTAGCTGTCGTTCTCCACATCCTGGTCATCAACCTCGCTGACGTAGCCCAAAATGTGCGCCGCGATAGGCTGCGGATAGGTGCGCAACGTGCGCTCCTGCACGAAGAAACCGGGGAATTCCGACATTTTCTCCTGCAGATAGCCGTAGTCCTCCTTTGAAATCTGCTGCTTGAACAGGGAGGGCACACTGCCGGAGTATTTCTTCGCCTTCTCGATTTTTTTCCGCACATCGACGATTTCCATGTCCAAAACACGGCAAAGCTCCGATGTGTCGAAGTTGCGCAACTCTTTCGGCACCACCATCAAGTCGTAGGCGGCGTCGTTATAGACCAACAACGAGTCGTTGCGGTCGTAGATGAATCCGCGTGCCGGGTGGATGGTCTTCTCACGGATGGCATTTTCCTCGGCTTTGGTCTTCCACGACTTGTTCAGCACCTGCAGTCGGAACAGGTGGAACGTGTAGAGAGCCAAGAGCAGACCCAACGCTCCCAGAATGATGTAATATCGGTTGCTGTTGTTCTGTGCCATCTATTTGTTACGACTTTGCAGCGAGTGGACGAGGGAGAGCACGAACGCCTTTTTCTCTTCTTCCGTATGGATGCGGTTGATGTCATCGATGCATCTCTCCGTGTACGAAGCGATGGCCTCTACGGTGGCCTTTCTCACGTCCACGGCGTCGAAGATGGCCTTCACCTGGAGGAATTTCCCCTTTTCGTCTTCGGGGGTGGTGGCGAAGAGGGTGCGGAGCTGTTCGCGTTGGGTTTCATCGGCGAGTTCGAGGGCTTTCAGGTAGAGGAAAGTCTTCTTGTTGTCCTTGATGTCGCCACCTACGGCTTTCCCGAACACGGCCTCGTCGGCATAGACATCGAGGAGGTCGTCGGCGAGCTGGAAGGCGAGGCCGAGGTGGATGCCGAGATCGTAGAGCGCTTGCAGGCTCTCTTTGTCGGCACCTGCGAAACGCCCTCCAGCCTTCAGACAGCCCGCGAACATCACGGAAGTCTTCAGCCGGATCATCTGGATGTATTCCTCGATGGAGACGTTGTCCATCGTCTCGAAATCAAGATCATATTGCTGACCTTCACACACTTCCACAGCTGTTTTGCCGAAAATGTCGATGATATCGAGTATGATGGTCGGATCGCATTTCAGTTTCAGAAGCTCTTGCATGGCCATCACAGCGAGGGCGTCGCCGGCGAGAATGGCGGTGTTGCCGTTCCATTTCTTGTAAACGGTGGGTTGTCCGCGCCGCACGTCAGCTTTGTCCATGATGTCGTCATGGATGAGCGTGAAGTTGTGCAGCATCTCGAAAGCGGCGGCGATGTAGCCCGTCTGTTCCGGGTCGCCGTTGAACATGTCAGAGGCGATGCGCACCAACTGCGGACGCAGACGCTTCCCTGGTTGCATCAATATGTAAGAGATTGGATTATAAAGGTTTGCAGGTTTCTTGCCTTGAAGAATTTCCTGAAAATGCTCTTCGATGGTATTCACGACTTTGCGGGTTTTAAAAACCTGCAAAAGTACAAATTTTTAGAGAACTAAAACACTGTTGTATCGGAGTTGCATCGGAGTTAGACCAGAGTTGAACCAGACTTAGACCAGACTTAGACCAGACTTAGACCAGAGTTCACGGTCAGGATTTCGCCCATGATGCGGTCGTGGGGTTCGCAGGGCACCTCAGGTACGAGCTGAAAGTCGAAGCAGAGACCGATGGTGGGGGTCTGCGGATGCTGGGCGAGGAAACGGTCGTAGTAGCCTTTGCCGCGTCCCAGACGATGCCCCTCTCTGTCGAAGGCCATCCCGGGTACCACGATGAGGTCGAAGTCGCCGGTGTAAGGATGATTCTGCGGTTCCGGAATATGGAAGTCGCCTTCCGCAAACACCGTGTCTTCAGCCAATTGCACGGGGATGATGTCGTCGCCTACGACCGTGGGCAGGATGATGGTTTTCCGATGACGCCATTCCTCAATGAAAGACAGCGTCTGCACCTCGTCGGGCAGGGAGGCGTAGAGCATCACTCTTTCCGCGGCGAGGAAACGCGGATGGGCGGCAAGCTTGCGAAGCACCGCTTCCGACTGCTCCCGCAACTCTTCCGGGGTGTGCTGCTTTTTGGCGGCACGAATCTGTTGGCGCAGTTCTCTCTTATCCATTCTGCAAAACGTTTTCAAGACGTGAAAGAACCTCTTTGTACGCGATTTCGACATCGCCGAGGTCGCGGCTGAAGAGGTCGCGGTCGAGATGTTCGTGGCTTTCGGAGTCCCAGAACCGTGCGGTGTCGGGCGAAATCTCGTCAATAAGCATGAGATTGCCCTCTGAATCGAATCCGAACTCCACCTTGAAGTCGATGAGGTCGATATGGGATTTTTTCAGCAGCTCCGTCAGTAAGGAGTTGATCTGCTGCATGATTTTCAGGATTTGGGTGAGTGTCTCCTCTTTGGCCAAGCCGAGCGCCACCACGTGGTAGCCGTTGATCATGGGGTCGCGAAGGGCGTCGCTTTTGAGACAGATCTCATAGATGGGTTGCTCGGGCACGGTGCCCTCCTCAATGTCGAGACGTCGGGAGAGCGACCCCGCGATGACATTCCGCGCAATGAACTCCAAGGGCAGGGTGGTGGCCCGGCGGCAGAGTTGCTCGTTGTTGTCCAGCTGCTCCACGTAATGGGTATGGATACCGTTCCGCTCCAAGTATTGGAAAATCAACGAAGAAATCTTGCTGTTCAGCATCCCCTTGTTGGGAATCACCGATTTTTTCACCCCAAAGTAGGCCGTTTCGTCATCTTTATACGTCATAATGACGAAATTCTGGCTTTCGGTGGCGAAAATCTGCTTCGACTTGCCGTTATAAATCAGCGTCTGTTTTTTCATTCTCTTTCTTCAACACGATGATTTCAAAGACGGCGTAGAGGAAGTAGATGACCATGAAGGCGATGGCGAAACGGATGGCGTCCTCGCGGTTCAGGAACATGTAGAGCAGAAGGAACAGCAGGCACGAAAGGAGCTTCACGGTGCGGGAGAGCATGTAGGAGGAGACGAACTTCCGGCCGTCACGACCGGTGTCCCCGCGCAACACGATGTACATGGTCAGGAGGGTCATCACGAAGAAGAAAAGCACGATGAAGGGCAGCGCGGGAGTGGCGAGCTGCGGCCATATCCACTGGAATAACAACGCCAGTCCGGCCACGATGACCGAAAAGACGATGATGCGGAACGAGAACTTCCTAATCGGTATCTTTTTGCTCATTTTGTTGCTTTTTTTGGGATTTTAGTGATGACCGGATGATGAGGTACAGCGATATGGCAATGCCGGCGAGGGAGAGTAAAATAGTGAACAATGGACTGGTTGACAGCCATTTGTCAATCTTAATACCTCCGAACACACCCAAAGCGATAACGGCTCCCATCTCGAAAGCCATATTGGAGTAGGTGGCGTATTGATGGATGGGAGAACTTTTCTTCTCAGTGCCCGTTCCGGCCATGGATTATTTGCGCTCGGGTTGCGGAGCGGCTTGTTGGGGAGCGGCGACGCGGTTGTTGCGCATCTTGCAGTTGCCGGAAAATTCGGCACCCGGCTCAATGGCGATTTTGCCCGTCTCGATGTTGCCGACAAGGTTGGCCGTGGCCTTCAGGGAGACCAGCTCCGAGACCAACAACGACTCGGCCTTCACCATACCTTCGATTTCGATGTTGGCGCATTTGATGTTGCCTTCCACCACGCCGGTGCGGCCGACGATGATTTTGGCTTTGCTTTCGATATTGCCGCGCAGGGCGCCGTCGATGCGGCAGTCAGAGGCGGTAATCATATTGCCCTGCAGCTGCGTGCCTTGGGCGATGACGTTGACGGCGCTTCCACCGTATTCGCGAGTATCAGTTTCTCTCATAATCTTCGGGTTTTATTGTTTCTTAAGATAATTTTCCTTGAAAAATGCCGGATAGTTCTCCCGTTCGTTCCGCTTGTTGTAGAAAGTGGTGTAGTTTGTCGAACCCATGGCAAACGGCTCGATGGTACCGCTTTCAATATCAGATTGGAACATACTGTCTTTCAATAAGATGTTATAGTAGTCAAGGGCGTCGGAACTGTTGTCGAATTTGGAAATCGTGACCATCTGGCGCTTGTTGTCGATGAAGAAACTGCTGACAGTCAGTTTCTTGAGGCTGAAGTTGGTCTTGTTGAAATTGGTGATGTTCTGCTTCACGGTCTGCAATGGCAGGTCCGCCGTTTTCACTAACAGGACGACATAGTGCTGTTCATCGGCATTGAAGACGAAGGCATTCGACTTCTTCTGGCTCTCCGATTGGATGACCTCTTGCAGCTCAGCCTGTTGGGCGGTGTCGTGCTTTTCAATGCCCAACGCTTTTGCGATTTGCTCCTGCGTGAAGTTCGCCAGGTAATAGCGGGCGAGCTCGGCCACAGGTTGCTGCGAGTATTTCTTGACGATGTTGGTCATCCCGACGATGAGCGTGTCCTGGTTGTAAATCTGACCGGCAGCGATGGCGCGCAGGTAGGCGTACTGCGACTGCAGGGTCTCATCGGTGCAGCTTGGGATGGCCGCATCGGCGGCGGTCACCACGTTGCGCCAGCGCTTCTGGGTGAAGTCCTCATACACCTGATCGTATTGTCTCTCCAACGTCTTCTCTCTCTCCGCCAACTTGTGGTAGTAATCCGGATCTTGAATCAGCTTGGCATAGTCGGTCTCGGGATATTGGGTCAGCAGGGTGTTTTTGTAGGTCTCCGCCTTGGGATCGCCGGCTTTCTTGTAGAGACTGTAGAGCATGTAGATGGCGGGCAGGGCATACTCGCTCTTGGGGTAGCGTTGCAGCAGCGACTCGAAGGAGGCGCAGGCCCGCTTGGTGTCGCTCAACAGATCCTGATACATGAAGCCTGTCTCGTATAAGTCTTTGGCAATGATGGCGTTGGCAGTGTCCTTGGCACCCGGTGTCAGCGGGAGATCCTGCAGGTAGTAGGCCTCCTTTTTCGGGTCGGTCTCACGCTTGGGAATCGGGTTGCCGTCTTCATCGTAATCGACGGTGTCCTGCGCCAACGACGGGTCGTTCATCAGGGCCATGTCGTCGAACGAGATCTGCGTCTTGTTGCTGATGAACCAGTTGTCCTCCAACTTACGGTTGCCGAAACGGCGGTAGAAGTCCTGCTGGCCAGAGGTCACGAGCGACTGGTTGTAGAAGTACCATTTGCCGTTGGAATTGCTCTGGTTGTTGATGTTGGTGTAGGAGGCGGCGTTCTGCATGGCGAGCATGCGTTCGGCCTCCTCGGCGGCGGCCTTGCGCTCGGCTTCCGTGTAGTCGGCAATCATCTTGCGCACCCATGCGTTGCGCTGTCCTTCGGGCAGGTTCGCGATGCGCAACAAGCTGTCTTGCAGATCAATCTCGTCCAACTTGTTGACCAAGTCTTTCAGCACGTTCGATTTTTTCTGGAGGTCTTCGTAGTTCGGATAGTTTTTGGGAATCACCATCATGGCGGTGTCGTAGTAATGCTGTGCCTCGCGGTATTCGTTGTTCTCGAAGTAGAGGTCGGCGAGAGCGAGGCTGGAGAAGGTCTTCTGGTAGTTGTTGTTGGTGGAGGCGGCCACGGATTTGGCCAAGTAGTCCATCTGCAGATCCTCGTCTTCGTCGATGCGGGCGATTTCGGAGAAGGCGTAGTAGATTTGGTCGCGATAGTCCTCGTTCTTCTTGTCGTTCAGCATCTTGTTGAGCTGTCGGGTGATGGTGTTGCGGTTGCTTTCGGAGCCGTCGTAGTTGGAGGCGAGGTGCATCTGCGCGCAGAAGGTCATCTCGTAGTTGTTGGATTTCTTGATGACCTCCCGGAAGTTCTTCTGGGCCTCTGCCTGCTGGCCGAGGGTTTCGTAGAGTTCACCGAGGATGAGTTGCAGACGGGTGCTGAACTCGCGCTTGGGGTGGTTGGCGAGGGCGTTGCCGATGTAGTCGATGGCCTCCTGAACGTCGCCGTCAGGGGAGGTGAGGTGGTATTCCGCTTTGGCCGCGTTGAAGAGCACCGCGAATTTCTTGTTGTTCTTCTTGTCGTTCATGTAGCGGATGGTCTCTAATAGCTCGTCGGCGCTGGAAAAATAGCCTTGCCGCATCTGGGCGCGGGCGAGCAGCACTTCGGCCTCGTTGAGGATGTTCGATTTGGGATAGGTGTGCTCGATGTAGTTCAGCACGCGCTGGGCTTGCACGTAGTCCTGCTTGTAAAAGTACGATTTGGCCATCAGGAAGTAGGCGTCGTCGATGGTTTTCACATACTCCTTGCCTTTGAACATCATGGAGTGCTTGTGGATGGCCTTTGACGATTTTTCGATGGTGCGGTCGAGGTGCGAGAGGCACGGACCGAGGTCGCTTTTGTCGGGGTAGTTGTAAACCGGCAGCGTGGCCGTGTAGTTGTCCTTCGAGAGTTTGGCCAGCTCCTTTTCAGCATCCTTCATGGCCTGTTTGCCGTTCCAATACACATTGTACTTGCAAGTTACGTTGTGGTAGGCGCGGTTCGGGAAGGTGTTTTTGGAGGTAGAGCAACCCGTCAGCGCCGCGGTCAGCAGCCCGATGCACAATATCGCGAACAGTTTTGTTTTCTTTCTCAACGATCTGAATTTTTAGTGAAATGCGAATAACGCAGATTTGGCGGTTTTATTTTTCCCTGTTGTTGAAATATTCCTCCAAGAGGCGTTGCACATATTTTCCGAAGACGTCGAACTCGATGTTGACGACACTCCCGGGCTTGAAGTTGTGGAAGTTGGTCACTTTGTAGGTGTAGGGGATGATGGCCACGGAGAAACGGCCCTTCTCGGAATCGACCACGGTGAGGCTCACGCCGTTGACGGAGATGGAACCCTTGGGCACGGTGAAGTTGTTCTTTTCGGGGTCGTAGGTGAAGTAGAACCGCCAGCTGCCGTTCTCATCGACCACCTTCTCGCACACGGCCGTCTGATCGACATGCCCTTGCACGATGTGCCCGTCGAAGCGGCCGTCCATGCGCATGCTGCGTTCGAGGTTGACCTCGTCACCGACTTTCCAGCTGCCGAGGTTGGTCTTCAGCATGGTCTCGTCCATAGCGGTGACCACGTACTGTTTCTTCTCCTTGTCCACGCGCACCACCGTGAGGCAGCAGCCGTCGTGGGCCATGCTCTGGTCGATGCTGAGCTCGTCGGCGAAATCCACCTCCAAGGTGAAATGGAAGTTGGTCCGCTCCTGCTCTATCTTGACGATTTTACCTGTTTTTTCTACTATTCCTGTGAACATAATTATCCAAAAATAAAACCTGCAAAGATACATTTTTTTCGGAAGTGCCAGCCCTCTACGCTTTCGAATTCTTGGCAATAAAAAAGAGCGCCCTTCCGGACGCCCTTTCATTATGCATTTTGCATTCTGAATTACTTGATGTTCGGTTCTTCCAATCCGAGGTGCTGTTTCTTGTCGACAGCCTTCAGGACGATACCGAGAATGAGGGCGGCGACCCCCAAGCAAGCCAGCATCACCAACGGCCAGGTGTAGTCGTAGGAGACGGCGGCTGTTTCGGCGTCAATCAAACCTGCGTTCATCTGGTCGATGATGTCGGTGTTGGTCTTGTCAAGCACCTTGCCGATGAGCAGCGGGAAGAGCCACAAGCCGATGTTCTGGATCCAGAAAATGAGCGCGTAGGCGGAACCGATGATCTTCTCGTCGACCAATTTCGGGACGCTCGGCCACAAAGCGGCGGGCACCAATGAGAAGGAGGCACCGAGCACGAGAATGGTCAAGTAAGCAACGATGACACCACCGGCGGCATTGCCCTTGAACTGCGGCAATACGAACGCGAAGGTCAAGTGGCAGATAATCAGCAGTAAAGAGCCAATCATCAGCATGGAAGCGGCTTTACCCTTGTGGTCCACATAGTTGCCCAGAATCGGGGTGATGGCCACGGCCAACAGCGGGAAGACGGCGAAAATGGTCTCGGCCGTGCCGCGCATATAACCCATCCAGCAATAGACAATCAACGCCACAACGGCCAATGCCATCAGACCGACCTTGGCGGATTTGTTTTTGGAGAAGTTGCTGGTGAAGGAGCATACGGCCACCGCCAACATGATAAGGTATTGGATGATGGTCACGGAGCTGCCACCCCAGAAGGTGCTAGGATCCGCTTCGGTCAGCGTCAGGTTGCACTGCAGCATGTTCACGGCGTATTTCTGGAACGGGAAGATGGCGCTGTAGTAGAGCACGCAAAGGAGAGCCACCAACCAGAAACCACCGGAAGAGAGGATCTTGCCGATATCGGACACTTTGAACGGATCGTCTTTCTCTTCAGCCTCACCGGTTTGAGCATCCAACTTCTTGTCCATGAAGAAGTAAACGATGAACATCATCAAGGCGATGCAGAGCAGCACCACGCCGAAAGCCACGGAGCGGGAAACATCGATGTTGCCGCCTAACTTGGCGAAGAAGGGTGAGAAGATCATGCAGGTGGCGACACCCAGACGGGCGAGGGCCATCTCAGAACCCATGGCCAAAGCCGTCTCACGACCTTTGAACCATTTCACGATACCGCGGGAGACGGTAATACCCGCCATCTCGACACCGCAACCGAAAATCATGAAACCGACAGCTGCAACCTTGGCGGAAGCCGGCATACCCTCATAGAACGGGGCCACGCCGAGTTCCTGGAAACCAGGGATGTAGTTGAGGTGGTTGGTGAACCAAGCTTCCACGCCGCTACCCATGAAGGCTTCCGTGACGGCATAGTACTTGATCAAACCGCCGATGAGCATCACCGTGCCGGAAAGCACAGCGGTGAAGCGCACACCCATCTTGTCGAGGATGATACCGGCGAAAATCAAGAAGAACACGAACACGTTCAGGAATGTCTCCGCGCCCTGCATCGTGCCGAAAGCGGTGGAATCCCAACCTCTTGTCGATTGCATCAGGTCTTTGATGGGCGAGAGGATGTCCATGAAAATGTAGGAACAGAACATGGCCAGAGCCAACAGCAACAACGCTGTCCATCTCATGGCCGCGCTGTCTCTCAAAGTTTGTAGTTTTTCTTCCATAATGCTTTATTTTAGTTTGTAATCTTATTATTCGTTATTCTCGGAACGATTCTTGCTCGATTTCACGAGGTCGATGAGGATATAGCCGGTGAGGATGCCCCAGATGGCCATCAGAATCGGACTCTTCCTCAATATATTGTCAGAAAACTGCCCTGATTTGTACCAATAGAGCATCGCGAGCAGCAGACCCACGGCGATGCCGGCGGCGTGCCACCACGAGAAGTTCTTTTTCCAGAAGTCGCTATTGTTTTTCATTGGCTATCCTGTCGTATTGGTAATTGAAGTAGTTGGCACGGATTTTCTCCCGGATTTGCTCGTCGCTCCAGCGCACCAAGTCGTAATAGTTGAAATGGCAGTACATCATGAAGTCCAACAGCTCATCGCCCTGCAACCCTGTGAGTTCCGAGACAAGATCGCGGTTGTACTTCTGCTGGATGCGTTCCATCTCTTCGTTGTAGGAGAGCATCTCGTTGTAGAGGCGGCCCATCTTGCCCTTGTGGCTGTATTTGTCGTAGAAATAGGAGATGGGCGACATCGTGGCAGTGCCGCCGAGCGACAGGATGTTGCCGCTCGGTTTGTAGGAGGCGTTGGCTTTCTGCCATTCCGACAGCTGTGCCTCTTCCATACGTTTGTAGTAATCAGGAAGTTCCAGTGTCACGATGTCCTTCTTGAACCCCTCGTACGACGGGTTGATGCCGATGATGGTCACCTCTTTCAGCATCGTGGCCTTGTAATAGAGGAAGAAGTCCTCGAAACCGTAGAACAGCTTCTTGTCGATGGCGGCCACATGCTGCCGGTAGATCGACTTGGAGATGATGAGCGTGTCGTTGAGCGACACGGCAATCTCGAAGCGGCCGTCCTTGTCGGTGAAGGCGAACTGCTGGGTGCTCATGTTATAGACGCTGGCGCCGGGGAGGGGTTGGTAGGTGATGCCGTCGAATACTCGCGCCGAATATTTCTTCTGTTGCGCGAATACCGCCGACAGGCAGCACAGAATCCCTACTATGAGCCAGAGTCTTTTCACGTCGGTTTATCCGTTCAGCGCGTTGGCACCGCTCACAATCTCGATCAGCTCGTTGGTGATGGACGACTGGCGGGCGTTGTTGTACTTCAGGCGCAGGTCGCGTAGAATCTCGGTGGCGTTGTCCGTGGCCTTGGTCATGGAAATCATCCGCGCCCCGTGTTCCGACGCGATGGAATCGGATAACGTCTTGTACAGTTGGGTGCGTAAAATCTTGGGTATCAGCTCCTGCAGGAGTTGTTCGGCGGATGGCTCGATGATGTAGTCGTTGGTCACCTTCTTCTCTTCGTCGTTCGCTATGGAGGTCACGGGCAGGTAATCCTCCACGGTGACGCGCTGCGTTGCGGCGTTCAGGAACTGGTTATAGACGATGTCAACCTTGTCAATGTCGTGGTTGACGAACTGTTTCATCAGGTCATCGGCGACGGCGGAGAGCTCGGTGAAGTCGGGGTTGTCGAGCAACTTCTCGTTGTAGTAGGTCACGGGATAGTGCTTGCTGAGCTGTTCGTTGCCCTTCTTGCCGAAGCAGATCAGCTGCACGTTGCCGGTGCGTAGCTGTTCGGCATATTTCTCCGTAATCAGATGGTTGACGGTCTTGACGATGTTCGAGTTGAACGCACCGCAAAGGCCTTTGTTCGAGGTGATGACGACGATGACCACCTTCTCGGGCTCGCGCTGCTCGAAGAGCTTCATCTGTTCGGTGCCCGACGTATTGGAACCGGCCAGGTTGTTCAGTATCTCGTTCAGCTTCTGGGAGTAGGGACGGAGATGCTGGATGGCAGTCTGGGCACGGCGAAGCTTGGCAGCCGACACCAGCTTCATGGAGCTGGTGATCTTCTGCGTCGATTCGATGGAGGTGATCCGCGTGCGTATTTCTTTCAGGTTGCCCATAGCTATTCGTATTTTTTGGCCACTTCGGCGCAGGCGGTTGTCAGCTGCTGCATGATGTTGTCGTCAATGACCCCCTTGGCTAACGTGTCGAGAACATCCTGATGGTGGGTGTGCATGTAGGAGATGAACTCGGTCTCGAAGTTGCGGATACTGGTCACGGGCACTTTTTGCAGCAGGCCGCGGGAACCGCAGAAGATGATGGCGATCTGTTCCTCCACCTTGTACGGGGTGTATTGCGGCTGTTTCAGGATTTCCACGTTGCGCACGCCTTTGTCGAGGATGAACTGCGTGGCGGCATCGACGTCGGAGCCGAACTTGGCGAAGGACTCCATCTCGCGATATTGGGCCTGGTCGAGTTTCAGGGTGCCGGCCACCTTCTTCATGGACTTGATCTGGGCGTTACCGCCGACGCGCGACACGGAGATACCCACGTTGATGGCGGGTCTCACGCCGGCGTTGAAGAGGGAGGTCTCCAGGAAGATCTGGCCGTCGGTGATGGAAATCACGTTGGTGGGGATATAGGCGGAGACGTCGCCGGCCTGGGTTTCGATGATGGGCAGAGCCGTCAGGGAGCCGCCGCCCTTCACGATGGGTTTCAGCGTTTCGGGCAGGTCGTTCATCTTGGCCGCAATCTCGTCGGATTCGATGATCTTGGCGGCACGTTCCAGCAAGCGGGAGTGGAGGTAGAAGACATCGCCGGGGTAGGCCTCGCGTCCAGGCGGACGACGGAGCAGCAGCGACACTTCACGGTAGGCCACAGCCTGTTTGGAGAGGTCGTCGTAGATGATGAGGGCGTCGCGGCCAGTGTCGCGGAAGTATTCGCCGATGGCGGCGCCGGCGAACGGGGCGTAGAACTGCATGGCGGCAGCGTCCGATGCGGTGGCGGTCACCACGATGGTGTAAGGCATCGCGCCGCGCTCCGTGAGGGTCTTCACCAATGCAGCAACGGACGAACCTTTCTGTCCCACAGCCACATAGATGCAGTAAACTGGTTTGCCCTGCTCGTAGTTGGATTTCTGGTTGATGATGGTGTCGATGGCGATGGCCGTCTTGCCGGTCTGGCGGTCGCCGATGATGAGCTCGCGCTGTCCGCGGCCGATGGGGATCATGGCGTCGACAGCCTTGAGGCCGGTCTGGAGGGGCTCCTTCACGGGCTGGCGGTAGATGACGCCGGGGGCCTTGCGCTCGATGGGCATCTCGAAGAGTTCGCCTTCGATGTCACCTTTGCCGTCGATGGGCTGGCCGAGGGTGTTGATGACGCGGCCCAGCAGTCCTTCGCCGACTTTGATGGAGGCGATGCGGCCGGTGCGTTTGCAGATGTCGCCTTCGTTCAGCGACTTGGAGTCGCCGAGCAGCACAACACCCACGTTGTCCTCTTCAAGGTTGAGGGCGATGCCGGTGATTTCGTCGCCGTTCTTGGTGCTGAACGTCACCAATTCGCCGGAACGGGCGTTCTGCAGTCCATAGACACGGGCGATGCCGTCGCCGACGAGAAGGACGGTGCCAACTTCCTCCATTTCGGACTTCTGTTTGAAGTTCTCGAGTTGCTGGCGCAGTATGGTTGAAACTTCTGAGGGTTTGATTTCTGCCATTTATATGGGGATTTAAAATTGTACTTGGAAACTGTTTTGGGAGAACTCCTGCCTCAGCCTGTTGATTTTGGAGAGAATGCTGGAGTCGAGGTAGTAGTCGTCCATCTTGATGACGAAGCCGCCGATGATGTCGGGATCGACGGCCTCCGTCAAGACGACGGTGGCGCCGGTCTGTTCAGTGAGCAGAGCCACAATCTTGTTCCTGAGGGTCTCGCCGAGCGGTTTCGCGGTGGTGATGGTGGCGGGACGGATGTTGTGCGCGGCGTTGTATAGCTTGAAGAACTCGTCGCAGATAGTGTCCAGCGACGGCTCGCGTTTCTTGCGCAGCAACACGTCAAGGAACTGGTAGGTGATGTCGTGGAGGGTGCCGTTGAAGATGCTTTCGAAGACTTGATGCTTCTGGTGCGGCTGGACGACAGGATTGCGCAGCAACACCTGCAATTCGCGGTTCTCTTTCAGGGTGTTCGCGAAAAGCTGAAGGTCTCCGTGCACCTCCTCCACCTGGTTTTTCTCGCCGGCGAAGTCGAACAGCGCCTTGGCGTATCGGCTGGATAATTTCGGGTTTTTCATCAATGAATTTTAAAACGGCGGCAAATATACTATTTTTTTGACAAGTCAGATGTCTTACATCTTCCGGCTGCCGGGTTTCACGAACGGGAGGCCCTGTTTGCAGAGCGGGCAGTCTTCGACGGCCCAACTTTGGATGTTGAGTTTGGTGGCGCTATAGACGGGGTAGGGGAAAGAGCCGTCGCTGCGGTCGGCGAGGCAGCACACGCCCACGATCTCGGCGCCGAAAGCCTTGAGCACCTCGATGGTCTCGAGCGAGGACTTGCCGGTGGTGACCACATCTTCGGAGATGAGGAGCTTCATGCCGGGTTTCACCTCGAAGCCGCGGCGCAGGCACATCACGTTGTCCACGCGCTCGGTGAAGATGGCCGGGACACCCAACTGGCGACCCAATTCGTAGGCCACGATGATGCCGCCCATAGCCGGACCCACCACCATGTCGATGCCCAGGTCTTTCACCTGCTCCGTGATTTTCGCGATCACGCGCTCGGCTCTGTCAGGGTATTGCAACAGTTTGGCACACTGACAGTAGCGGTCGCTGTGACGGCCGGAGGAAAGGAGGAAATGGCCTTCCAATAAAGCTTCCGACTGACGGAGTTCTTCTATCACCATATTTGTATCTTTTTCACTCATAATACTTTACGTTTTAATTTTAATCTAAATACAAACCGCAAAGATACATTTTTTTTCATTCAGCAAGACACGTTGCTCGCATTCTAAAATCCCGGATAATATCAACAATGCACTATTTATAAGAACAGGTTCAATCCACCCTGTTCATCAGGAAAAAATGTATCTTTGCAATTTTTGTATATTGTATATTTCATCAGATGAGACGGGCTGTCTTTTTGGGAATATGGCTGACGCTTCTCCTGCTGCAGGTTAATTTTCTGCAAGGGCAGAGCTATGTCATGACCGATGGACAGACCGTCACGGTGAACTGCTCGCAAACCCCTATATACTTTTACGATCCAGGTGGTCCGAATGGGAATTATGCTGACTCCTTGCACATTGTTCAGACGTTCAAATTGGAGGATGGTTTCACCGGTTGCTTGAAACTCGCTTTCACCTTTTTTGAGGTGGAAGAATCCTTCTACGACTATGAAGAAGAGGTGGATTATTACTTGGATTATTTAGCGGTTTACGATGGCAACGATACCAACGCCCCGCTGATAGGCACCTATGCTAACGACTACATTCCGGATGACATTTACTCGACTTCCGGAGCCTTGACCTTTGTGTTTCATTCCAACGCATCGTCATGGTATAGCTACGCAGGTTGGGCGGCCGTTATCACCTGCGCGGATTGCCCACCGCCGTCACCCGAATACATGCACAATGGGATAGACACGGTGTTATGCTCCCAATCCCCTAGGTACTTTTATGACTCGGGCGGTCCGAACGGGGATTACGGATACAGTTCCCACTATACTCAAACATTCGTGTCATCAGATTCGACGAAATGTTTGAGCGTCACGTTCACCAGTTTCTCTACGGAATCCAGTTACGACGAATTGCTCGTGTACGATGGGACTTCCACATCGGGAATCTTTTTAGGATCATATTCCGGTACGCTTTCCGACTTTACAGTGACTTCATACACAGGGGGAGCGTTGACTTTCGTGTTCCATTCCGACAATACAGTCAACTCTGAAGGTTGGGTGGCGCAAATCAACTGTATAGACTGCCCATCGTTGCCCCCGGCCATCTACATGCATAACGGAACCGAAACAGTGAACTGTTCGCAAACGCCCATGCTCTTTTATGACAATGGTGGCTCGGGCGATTATTCCAACAGCAGCAATGACACGCTCATCCTCTACCCCTCCAGCAGTGGCTGCAGGCTCGCCATATTCGGAACGTACAACACGGAAACCACATACGACTACCTCGGAATTTACAGTGGCGCCGGTGTGTCGGGGATGCCTCTTACAACGTTGGGCGGGGTGGGTGCAGTAACAGTTCCGATTGTCTCCACATCTCCCTCAGGCGCACTCACGATGGTGTTCCATTCTGACGGATCGGTGGTAAGAAGCGGTTTCGAGTTTATGGTGCATTGTGTTTGCGATATCGTGAAAGACACCACCTGTGTAGGAACTCCTTATCAAGAACACGGATTTGACACCGTATTGTTGACCACAGGATGGCATGTTTTGCCTAAAATGGTTCAGAATGGGATATGGATGGCCGTAGAATTGTATGTGCTGCCCAAGCCTGTCATGTCGATAACGGGCAACAGCTATTTTTGCGCGACGGATTCCATCACCCTCACAGCCAGCAGTGCGGCATCCTATCAGTGGAACACAGGGGCCACCACCCAATCCATCACAGTTCAAAACGTAGGCGTCTACAGGGTGACGGTTACAGACAGTCAAGGGTGCAGAGTCATTGCCACCCACACGATTTCACCCATAGAGGACTTTATTGAATCCATTCAAATTCCCAAGATGTGTGCAGGAGAGGACTATCTGATTAAGGGCAGTTACCACGCTGGCAGTGAGATAGAGATGTTCCACATACAATCCACGCTCTCCATCGCAGACACCGCCTTCCTCCCCGATGGTGTCCCCTGCGCTCCCAATGGCTGCTCCTACCGATCCACACTGACTTTCACCGACTACAGTGAAAACGCCGAAGTGGAAAGTGTTGACGATATCTACTACGTGAAAATCAACATGGAACACTCCTTTATCGGCGACATCTACATCAATATTACCTGCCCTAACGGACAGAAGGCGGACATTATGCGGTGGTCCGGTTCGGGATCTACGGAGTGCAGTTCCCAAATCCCGCAATCGTCGAGAAACTGGCAAACTGGCACAAACGCAAGTGGTGGCACGTTTTTTGGTGAGGCATACGATTACGGGGCGACCGATAAATGCGACAGGAATGACCCTTCGAACGCTCCTGGAATCGGATGGAATTATTGTTGGTCGAATAACACCTCCGAGGGATATGTGTATGCCGCAGATGGGGGGTTGGTGTATCGAAGTGCCAACGTCCACTATAACGCCAGCGTTTCCAACAGTGTTGTGGATTCTTCCAATGTAGCCGCCGGCATACAATTCTACCACCCAGACGAATCGTTTGAGAGCCTGATTGGTTGCCCGTTGAATGGCGATTGGTACATCCAGGTTATGGATGGCTGGGGTATTGACAACGGATATGTTTTCAGTTGGGAGTTGGCACTGACGGATGAGCTGTTTACCAATAGTGGCTTTGATGTCGATTCCATCCTTCCGGAAGCCCTGTGGACAACGGTTGTGACAGATACCTCGTTTGTCATATCACCTCCCGCTGACCTTCCACACGATACGGTCGTCGATTGCACTTTGCATTTTTACAGCTCGGACGGCTGTTCCTTTGACACGATTGTGCCGATGGACGTGTTCGTCCCCCATCACGAAGATACCACGATAACGACTTGTAATCCTGTCACTTTTCAAGGTGTTACCTATTCGCAATCGGGTGATTATACTTTCGAGTACTCCTCGGTGTCGGGTTGTGACAGTACACTGACCTTGCATCTGAGTATCCACGACCCAGAACCGGAACTTGTCGAAGCGACCGCCTGTGGCAGCTACACCTGGGCGGACGGCAACGGCCAGACCTATACGATCTCCGGCGACTATACTTACAGTTACACCGATGCCAACGGGTGCACACAGGTTGACACCCTGCATCTGACCATCCACAACCCGACACACAACGCCATCACCATTGCGGAATGTGGCAGCTACACTTGGGTGGACGGTAACGGGCAAACCTATATCACCTCCGGAACCTACACCTACTCCCACGAGGACGCCAACGGCTGCACGCAAGTCGATACCCTGCATCTGACCATCCACAATCCGACCAACTTGGCGTTTACCCAGACGGCTTGCGAAAGTTATACCTGGAATGGTACAACCTACACCTCCTCTGGCGACTACACCTATGTCCACGAGGATGCGAATGGGTGCACGCAAGTCGATACCCTCCACCTGACGATTCACAATCCTACGAATCTTGGGTTCACCGAGACGGCCTACGACAGCTATACGTGGACGGACGGCAACGGCGAAACCTACTCGCAGTCGGGTACCTACTACTATTCGCACACCGACGGCAACGGCTGTGCCCAGGTCGATACCCTCTACCTTACCGTGTACTACTCCTCTTCCAACGAGTTCGCCGCCACCGCCTGCGAAAGCTACACTTGGGACGGCCGGACGTACACCGAGTCCGGAGACCACGTATGGACCTACCACGATGTCCATGGCGCGGACAGTGTCGTCACCCTCCACCTGACGATTAACCACGGCACTCACAATACTGAAAGTCTCTCCACCTGCGAGGATCATACCTGGCATGGAACGACTTACACTGAGAGCGGCACATACATCTACGACTACACCAACGCCGAGGGATGCCCCAGCACCGACACCCTCCACTTGACCCTCTTCCACCCCGTACATACCGCCGTTACGGAGACGGCTTGCGAGAGCTTCACCTGGAAAGGCACAACCTACACCGAGAGCGGCGACTACACCTATATCCACGAGGATGCGAACGGTTGCACGCAGGTCGATACCCTTCACCTGACCATTCACAATCCTACGAATCTTGGGTTCACCGAGACGGCCTACGACAGCTACACGTGGACGGACGGCAACGGCGAGACCTACACGCAGTCGGGAACCTACTACTATTCGCGCACCGACGGCAACGGCTGTACCCAGGTCGATACCCTCTACCTCACCGTGTACTACTCCTCTTCCGACGAGTTCTCGGCCACG